>JAGBTW010000146.1 GCA_017631135.1 Alistipes sp. | reverse complement strand
GTTAGAAGCATTGTCGACAGCGTCCCCGGTATCTACATCTCGCTATACCACACCAAGTAGAACATTCCACTTAAGTAGGTAGGCATAGAGTGGTTTAGGGCGTTTGCATAAGGGTTTTATCCCAGCATGCAAGCCCAGCTACTCTATGCCTACTCTTGTTTTATGCTTTGATGGCGTTGTAGCGGGCGTCTATAACGCGCCAGTCGAGGACCTTCCACAGCTCCTCGACGCTATTTTTGCGCATGTTGCGGTAGTCGATATAGTAGGCGTGCTCCCACACGTCGATGGCGATGAGAGGTGTGAGGTCGTCGGTGAGGGGTGTGCCAGCGTTTGACTTCGAGATGATGTAGAGTCTGCCATCCTTATCGGCGGCGAGCCACACCCAGCCCGAGCCAAAGAGCGTGGCAGCGTGTGTTGTCATGCGCTCCTTGAGTCCCTCAACAGAGCCAAATTGGTCATCTATGGCGCGCTTGAGTGCTCCCTCGGGGTGGTGCTGGGGGCGCGGGGCGAACTGCTCGAAGTAGAAGATATGATTCCATGCCTGTGCGGCATTGTTGAAGATTGCGCCATCGCTCGAGCGCACAATCTCCTCGAGGGGCATGGTGGCGTAGCGCGTGTCCTCGATAAGCTCGTTGAGCTTCGCGACATAGCCCGCATAGTGCTTGTCGTGGTGGAAGTGTAGCGTCTCGGCAGAGATATAGGGCTCGAGAGCGTCGTAGGCATACGGAAGCTCAACAATCGTTATGAGCGCCGTGGCAACAGATGATAGTGTCATAATTGCAGTGTTTTAATATGAGTATATGCTCGACGACTGCAAATATGGAGCCAAATGGCGTGGTGGCTATGCCTTACCCTTGCGCCACATCTGACAGCTGTTGGTGATGTTCTGCCATACGATATATGCCGTGGGGGCGATAGAGGCTATGGGGTCGAGGAAGTTGAGTGATAGCCAGATGGCGAAGATGGTGTTCTTCTGTCCTACGGACTGTGTCGTTCCCACAACATCGCCTGTGTAGCGACCCAGGAGTCTGCCCGCGCGGAACTGTACAAGGCATAGCACAAGGGCGATGGCGGCGAGCTCTATCTCGACGGCTATATCCACTTTGGCATTGAGGATAAAGAGAGTCGTGCGACCCATGACCAAGATGAGCGATGCGAGCCACAGGTAGAACGAGAGCATGGAGTGTGATGCGAACCATGCTGCGAGCTTTGGCATAAGCCAACGGCACAGCTGTGCCACAACAAAGGGGGCGACAAGAGTGGGTGCTACGCGCGCGATAATCTCCATAAAGGTGCAGCTGCCATTGCCAAAGGCGTGGAGCATGTATGGCGCAACGAGGGCTGTGACGAGGTTGCAGACAAGACTATAGGTAACCATCGAGGTGACATTGCCACCGAGCATGCCACCGATGACCACCGCGGCCATGGCGATAGGTGCCATGACGCATATCATCGCGCCCTGACCAACCGTAGCACCAAATAGGGGTGTAGTGGCGTAGTAGACGAGTGCTGCGCCAACGAACTGAATGAGTAGCATCCATAGGTGTGCCCACTGCAGGCGCATCTGGCGCACATCGACGCGGCAGAAGGTTATGAAGAGCATCGCCGCGATGAGGATGGGTGTTAGGGTGTGGTTTGTAATCTCCTCGACCATAGCCAAGGGGCGGCAGAGGAGCACGCCTATAACCATCGCTACGGGCATTGCTATAGTCTTGATATTTTGCTTCGTAAGTGCCATTTATCTCTTATTATTTTGTTTTATTACCTCTCTTTTTCTTGCTTTTGGGTCTCTCACTCGCGGGCGTCTCTATCTTGTTGTCGCGAAGTAGATAGTCGAGGCACTTTGCCATTGCGCGGTTGCGCGATGCTTCGTCCGTTATCGTCTCGAAGGGGAAACCCATGACTATTGCGCGGTGTGTGCCGTTGTATGCAACAGCGGCAGATGCCCCCGTGTCGTAGAGGAGTATCGTGTGGGCATCCTCCGTCGCGGGGAGTATAACCTCGGTGGACTCGAGCGAGTAGATGTGGGGTGAGGGTGTGGTGTTGAACCTTACCTCGCCTATGAGGCATGTCTTTATCCTGCGCTTCGTAGATAGCGATATGGGCGTTATGGCGCGCATGGCAAGGGTGTCCAAGCCCCCATGTGTGGCGTGGAGCACATCGTGGGCAAAGGTGCGCTCTTGAGGAGTGTCAAGCTCGGTGAGGGCGTATGCTCCCGAGAGAAGTATTGCGCCACCCTGTTTGGCGTATGTGCGTAGCTTGCTCTGTAGTGCTGCGGGGAGTGGCTCGTGGCGCTCGAGGGTGTTGCGACCTATGGTCGTCGTGCGTTGCTTGCCAAGGATGATATCTACGGCATCGTAGTGGTTCAACTCTATCGCGCCTGTCTCCACAGCACCACTCGAAGAGGAAGCGAAGGAGTAGCCCGCTTTGGCAATAGCATCGCCATGTATGGTGGGGTAGTCGAAGGTGTTGCCTGCGATGATGGTAGTCTCGTAGTTGTGGTGCGACGTGCCGAGGGCCTTCATGTCGTTGTTGGAGCGCGAAAGTGAGCGGTCGAAGATGCGCTGCTCGCCAATGAACGATATATCCGCAATATAACCCACGCCACCATCCGTGGTGTGCACGAAGCCCGCGGTGGTGTCGGATGATATGCGCTCGGGGGTAGATATGCGCGTGAAGCCATTGACAACAAGGATGTTACCCTTGGCATTGGGTGTGTAGCAAGCCGAGAGTGTCTCGCTGTCGAAGCTCTCGCCACCGCTGTTTGCGGCAGTGATGCGGTAGCTATATATGCGATTAGGCTCTTGTACGACGGTGGTTTCTGTGCCATCGATGCGTCGTCCTGTGTCGAAGCCGCCACCATCCACGCGCGTGTATAGTATATAGTACTCGGGTGTCGCAGTAGCCTCAAGAGGATCCTCTGTGGGCTGCCATGATAGGTGTGCGCTATTGTCATGGAGCGATACGGCGAAGTTGCGCACGGGGAGTGGCTGTACGATATAATCGAAGTTGTATTGGCTTGATATATAGCGCAGTATACCCTTATATATCGCGCGGCTAACATCGAAGCGGAACGTCGGGTCGAGACCGTAGCTCATGTCGCCAAAGTTTTGGTGCGAGAGCAGCTCGAGGAGCATGGTGGGGCAGCTCGGTATGCGTGCTTCGTAGTATGCTCTATCCCACATGCCACGGCGCTTCCAGTTGGGCTCGTGAAGTGCGCGTATATCGTCGACAATCTGCGTCATGACGATGTCGGTGAGGTCGCGCGAGCGTGTGCGCGAAGTGTTGAGCGCAAACTTGCCCTTGTTGTCGCGTGTGCAGTATATGCCGAGAGTGCCAACAATATCGTCGTTGTCCCTGACGCCCGCGTCAGAGTGCATGGCAAGCGTTAGGTCTATGGGTATGTGCTTGCCGAGGCTGTCGCGCAGCTGCTCCGAGCCACCCATAAGGTAGTTGACCCAGTGGGCACGCGACATATAGTCCTCCTTGTAGTCATCTGTGCCATCCTTGGGTGCGTAGACCGAGGTGGGGAATCCCGACCACTGCAACCAGTAGCGCGCGCCCTCCGTGAAGCGTGGATAGCCACTCGTTGCCTCTTCGACTTGCAGCTCGGGGGTAGATGTGCCACGGCGTATGTTACCCATGCCGCCACCAATCTTGATGGCGTCGGCAGTCACCACACCCTCCACGGTGGAGTAGTTCGATAGGCTAACGAGTTTTGTGTGCTCTCCCGCGTCGAAGTAGAACTCGCCGAGACATATCCACATAGCGCCTCCCATGGTTTGGTTGATGCTAAAGGTGTGGTCGCCACCCGAGGCGTGCACCGTATAGCGCGCATCGCGCACCGAGTTGGGCAGCGTGGCGTAGGATACATAGAGCGAGTATATGCCCGAGGTGGGTATTGTGCCACCCCATGTCGCTGTTGAGATGTTGGAGGTGTCGTTTGTTGCGGTTACCTTGCGCGCTGTGCCATCAGCAAAGGGGTTGTGCCCCGAGGCGTAGGTGTCGTAGAGGTGTGCGAAGCCCTCGCCCGCATGCTGCCACTTGTTATGTCCATTGCTCTCGCGGTAGGTGGTGGGGGTGATGCCCTTGTCGTTGTCGAGTATCACCTCCTCGGTGCGCATGCTGCGCTCGCGGGGTAGGAGCACCGTAGCTCCCGCGCGCTCGAGCATGGGTAGTACATAGGGTATGACGTAGCTCTGTGTGAAGAGGTCCTCGACCGTCTCCCACAGGCGTACGCGCTGCCAGCGCCACTCACCCGCATTGTTCTTGAAGAAGCGACCGTGGCTCTGCCATAGGGCTATGTGCCTGTTTTGCAGACCTTGTGTGGGTTGCGAAATGCGGCTTGTGCGCGTGATAAGGGGTGTTGATGCCCCGAAGGTGAAGTGCGAGGTGGTGTGCAGCGAGTCGTAGTATTGAGGTATGAGGCTCTCTATGGGGCGGCCATCGGTGTAGATGGCGAGGGTGTGGCTGCGATACCTCTCGGGTAGTGCGGTGCGCACACTGTCGTATATAGCCTTCACGCTCGTGGGGCGCATGGGATAGTAGCCAAGCTCCACAGAGGCGCGCACCTCTATTTTACGCTTGCGTATGCGTGTGCTCTCGACCTTGACATAGCTACCCGCAACCTCGGGGAGGGTTATGCTCTGCAGCTTCGCGGCAATGGCTGTGCACTCGCTCTTCGATAGTGTACTCTGCGCATAAGTGTCCATCGCGGTAACGAGGAGTATAACAGCGGCGACTATATGTCGAATGTATTGAGCCATTGTGGGGTGTGCGCTACTCATATTTCACGTTAGAGAGAAAGAGACCGCATGCGGGAGCTCCAGCGCTCGCCTTTGATAGGTCCTTGGCGCGTATGAGGGCATCGAACTCCTCGACGGTGTAGCGACCGCGACCTACATCTACGAGTGTGCCGACAATGGCGCGCACCATGTTGCGCAAGAAGCGGTCCGCGCGGATGGTGAAGCGTAGCGTGCCGTCACTCTCCACGACCCACTCGGCATGCGAGATGTGACAAATGTTGGTCTTGTTGTTGGAGTTGAGCTTGGCAAATGTTGTAAAGTCCTCGTGCTCCAAGAGGCGTGCTGCTGCGGCGTTCATGTTCGCGATGTTGAGCTCGGCAGTGTAGTGCCACGCCGAGAAGCGACGGAAGGGTGACTTGTGCGGCGTGAGGAAGTAGGTGTACTCGCGCTCGCGAGCATCGAAGCGTGCGTGCATGTCACCTGCCACGGGGTAGATGCGCATGATGGCGATGTCGTGGGGCAATACCTTGTTGAGCTTGTAGGCGAGCTGTGCGCAATCTACGACTGTGTCGCTGTCGAAGTGGGCGACATAGAACGAGGCATTCACACCCGTGTCGGTGCGCCCTGCGCCGACAATCTCGGTATCCACGCCACGAAGCATCGAGAGCTTCGCCTCGATAGTTCCCTGCACAGTTGCTGTGTCGGGCTGTCGCTGCCATCCGAAGTACGCAGCACCATCATATTGCAAATCTATAAAGTATCGCACGTCACTTAATTCTTTATTTAGACTGCAAAGATAGTGATAAAAAGCGAAAATGTAAAGCTCTATTTTCGCACTATGGTGTTAAGTTTCTTGCAAGAAGATAGTTTATTAGCGAAAAATAATTAACTTTGCCACGTTAATTGGTAATGATCGATTTGTTATACTAAACTTAATAGATATTAAAGCTATGGAATTAAAGGATATTTTGGCAATCGCAGGTCAGCCCGGACTATTTAAGTATGTGGCACAGTCACAGCGTGGCGTTATCGTGGAGTCGCTCCTCGATGGCAAGCGCATGAACGCCTCGGCAACATCGCGCGTGAGCGCCCTTACCGAGATCTCTATGTTCACCGAGGGCGAGGATATTCCTCTTGCAAATGTGTTCACAAACATCTGGAACTACACCGAGGGTAAGGAGGCTATATCGCACAAGGAGTCTGCAGATAAAATCACCGAGGAGTTTGCAAAGGTGTTGCCCGAGTATGACCGTGAGCGTGTGCACGTATCAGACATGAAGAAGTGCTTCGCATGGTACAACCTCTTGGTTAAGGCTGGCATGACAGAGTTCAAGTTGCCTAGCTACGACGAGGAGGGTGCAGAGGAGTAGGAAAAGAAGCTGTCTAACAAGGCTACTTTGTCGTTACGCTTGCGCTCAAAATCCTCATTTACGATTAGTAAACTGCGGTTTTTCGCGCTTCGCAAGCCTAAAATTAGCTCTTGTTATACAACTTCTATACGATAGTAGGGTGTCCCACGGGGCACTCTTTTTTTTTGCTTTTAGAGACATAAGGGACATAAGAGACGCTATCAATTAGTAATGAGCAATTAGTAATTAGTAATATATTGATAATCAGTGTTATCATGTTTCGCTAACGCTCAACATGACCCTTGATGCTGACGGGGGGAGTGGGGTGTAGTTGAGAGTAGTAAAGAGTAAGAGTAGTGATGAGTAGAAGAGAGTAGTTGAGTGGTTGCGGCATAGCCGCAACAATATGCTTCGGGAGGCGTTTTGTAAGACCCACGACCGAATTTGTTGTTAGAAGGGGTTAGGCTTGGTATATCACAAAAGAAGATCCCCGCGGGATAGTACTTTGACGTACAGCCCGTGGGGTCTTACTTTTAGTGATGGGCCAAGAATGACCCCTTATAACATCAAATTACATGTGGATGGCGCAACCCAATGCGTCGTCAGCCGCCTCCATGACTGCCTCGTGCATAGATGGGTGGGCATGTATCGTG
>JAGBTW010000145.1 GCA_017631135.1 Alistipes sp. | reverse complement strand
CTTCTCGATTTGTCCCAATTGGTAAGAAATCATGCGCACCTCGTTGTCGGCCTGTACAAGCGTAGAGTAGTTGCCGTCTGACGCTATGTAGACGATTTTCTCTGGCGCTATACGAACCAAGTCGAGTGAGGTCGATATGATTAATTGCTTCTTCATTGTGCAGTGTTTCTATGCAAATATATGTAGGTTTATTTACATCGCAAAACAAAAGTTCTGGTAATGTATGAAATAGCTTTTTGAGTGTATGAGTTATTCGTGATTAGGGTGTTTGTTGAGGCGCTAATAGCGTATTTTGCGTATAGCGATGTAGGCTGGCTCTCTATCCTCGCCCACGAATATTGTCTGCTTTATCCAGTTGCCCTTGTCGTCGAACTCATACTCGAAGGTGTAATCTGCACCCTCGCTGTAATAGAATGCTACTCCGTTGAGGAAAGAGGCTGCGTTCTTGGTTCGTATGGGTAAGTTGTCGTCGTTCCACTTGACTTTGTAGTGCATCTCGCCATGCTTCCACTCGGCTATTTTGCCCGCATCGTTAAGCTTATTGAAGCCCTTTGCCTGCTCCTCGCCCTCGGCATCGTATGCTACCCAGCTGCTATCCCAGTTAGCACCCTTTCTTTTGTAATCAATGTATTTGTATACGCTCAAAAGTTCACCATCTTCGTATGTGCGCTCCTCGATGAGTACGTCACCATCGTGTGTGTACTTCGTTGTGCGCATTTCGGGTATGCCGCTCCAGTAAGTTGTCGTTGTTGAGCTTGTGATAATATCGCCGTCGTAGTTATTCTTGAACTCGTAGGTCATGCCTCCAACTTCGTCGTAGCTGGTGGTCTTTACAAGGTGATTATCTTTGTCGTGGTCATACTTCGTTACCTCGGTGATGTCGCCATCGTCGTCGTAGTTGGTGAGCTTAATGGGGTAGCCCTCATCGTTGAAGTTTACAGTGTAGTGTCCGTCGTTGATAAGGTTGCCCTGGATGACCTCGCCAAACTTGCTACCCGCCTCATATATCGTCACCTTGATAGATTGTACGGGTGTGTTAAGGCCGAAGTCTTTGTAGTTGATGGTGTTCTCGTTGCTGTTGCAGCTTGTTAGAATTGTGGCACATAGAAGTGCGCAGATAGAGATTATACGTTTCATAGTGTTATTTAGTTGTTTTATTTTATCGTGTTAACTCAAGAGTCGAAGTGCTTTTTTATCGCTGTGGCGCGCGTTGTGCCGACAACCGTGGCAAGCTCCTCGAGTGTCGCCTCCTTGATTTTGCGCACACTCTTGAAGTGCTTTAATAGCGCGTTGCGACTCTTTTCGCCTATGCCCGCTATGCTGTCCAATTCGCTTGTTATGAGTGCATTGTTGCGCTTTTGGCGGTGGAAGGTGATGCCAAAGCGGTGTGCCTCGTCGCGAATGTGGCAGACAACCTTTAGGGGCTCTCCCGTGCGCGATAGATAGTAGGGTATGGGGTCGCCAGGGTAGAACACCTCCTCGAGGCGCTTGGCAAGACCTACGATGGGCACTTTGCCATCGATGCCCAACTCCTTTAGCACGCTATAGGCACTCGAGAGCTGACCCTTGCCACCATCGACGATGATGAGGTCTGGAAGCTCCGCGCCCTCGGCTATGAGACGCGAGTAGCGGCGGTGGAGTATCTCGCGCATCGAGGCGAAGTCGTCAGGACCCTCGACGGTCTTAATGTTGAAGTGGCGATACTCCTTGCGTGAGGGCTTGCCATCGCGGAATACTACGCACGAGGCTACGGGGTTAGTGCCCTGGAGGTTGGAGTTGTCGAAGCACTCTATGTGGCGAGGCTGGCGGTCGAGGTGCAACTCGCGCTGCATGGCTGCCATAAGGCGATCGGTGTGTCGCTCGGGGTTCTTTATCTCGAGGTTCTTCATCAATTCGGCGCGGTAGATGCGTGCGCTGCGGAGCGAGAACTCCAACAATTCGGCCTTATCGCCACGCTTGGGTATGGTGAAGGTCACGCCATCGAAGAGCTCTGCTGCCGAGGGCATGAGTGGCACGATGATGTCGCGAGCGAGACCTCCGTTTATATCCTCGGCGATGTGGCGTATAGCCATCGAAAGCATATCGGCATAGTTGCCTTCGGCACCAGTAGTCATGCGTATTGTCTGCACCGCGACGATAGAGCCATGGCGTATGCAGAGGTGGTTGCAGTATGCGATGTCGTCGTCAACAAGCAGCGAGAATACGTCCGTGTCGACAATCTTCGAGCTTACGATGACGCTCTTACTCTGGTAGTTGGCGAGCGATTGTAGCTTCTGTTTGAACTCCTCGGCAGCCTCGAAGCGAAGCTCTTTTGCAGCCTCCATCATCGACTCCTCGAGCCATAGGCGCACGGGGCGCAAGTCGCCACGCAACACCGAGCGCACAAGGGCGAGACTCTCGGCATACTCCTCCTCGCTCTGCTTGCCCACGCATGGGGCTTTGCAGTTGCCGAGGTGGTACTGCAAACATAGTTGATGCTTACCTCGTGCGATGCTTTCGGTGGTTAGGTTTAACTTGCAGGTGCGCAATGGTATAACGCGACGCACAAAATCGAGTAATGCGCGCTGTGTGGCTATCGAGCCATAGGGTCCAAAATACTCCGAGCCGTCACGCACAAGCTGGCGCGTGGATATGACGCGCGGGAAGGGCTCGCGACGTATGGCTATCCATGGGTATGTCTTATCGTCCTTGAGAAGAATGTTGTAGCGCGGCTGCAGACTCTTGATGAGCGAGTTCTCGAGAAGCAGTGCATCTTGCTCGCTATCTACGACTATGTGGCGTATGTCGACAATCTGCTTCACCAAGACGATGACCTTTGCCGAGTGGTCGCGGTTATCGACGAAATATGACGACACGCGCTTACGCAGGTCCTTCGCCTTGCCGACATATATAATCTTGTCGTTGCGGTCGATGAACTGGTAGACGCCAGGCGAGTGGGGTAGTGCCGCCACCTGCTCTTTGATATGTTCTCGAATGGTTGTCATATAGTGCAAATATACGATTTTTTTTCGATATGATGCTTTTTGCGCCTCTAAAATAGGTTGATTAACTTTTTTTTTCGTATCTTTACACGCTTACAATTATTATGTTGAATATGAGAATAGGTGAAATTCAAACAATGGAGGTTGCACGCATCTCGGACTATGGTCTATATCTCTCTGATGGTGAGGGTGTTGAGGTGTTGCTTCCCAATCGCTTTGTGAAACTCGATATGAAGGTTGGTGATAGGGTTGAGGTATTCGTATACCACGACTCTGATGACCGCCCTGTGGCAACGACCGAGAAGCCCCTTATCAAGGCGGGTGAGGTTGCTGCGTTGAAGGTCGTAGACAAGAACTTGCACGGTGCGTTCCTCGACTGGGGTCTGTTCGGCAAGCACCTCTTCCTCCCAAATCGCAACCAGCAGGGTGGTGTAATCGCGGGACAGAAGACCGTTGTCTATATGTACATCGACGAGCGTACGGGTCGTTGTGTTGCAACTAATAAGATTAAGCCATTCATCTACAATGATGACCCCCTTACGGTAAAGGTGGGTGACGAGGTTGAGGTGTTGGTGGCATTCTCTACGCCCATTGGCTACCGCGTGGTTATCAACAACCGCCACTGGGGTATGATTTACAAGAATCAGCTCTTCCGCCCCATTCATGTTGGCGATGTGTGTCGCGGCTGGGTGCGCAAGATTACCGAGGACTTCCGCATCGATGTGAGCCTCCAGCAGCAGGGCTTGGCAGAGGTCGAGACGGCTGTTGTGAAGCTCGAGCAGCTCATCGAGGACCATGGTGGTGTGCTTGCAGCAAACGATAAGAGCGACCCACAGGATGTGGCACGCCTCACAGGTATGAGCAAAAAGGTGTTTAAGCGTGCACTCGGCATGTTGCTCAAGCAGGGCAAGGTGCGCCAGACAGAGTTTGGCATCGAGCGCATAAAGTAGGCAACTATATGGCACTAAAGACGGCAGAGAGAGTTTCGCGCGAGGTTACCGACAACTTCGTCTATCAGCGCTCGAGGTTGGCCTATTACGAGGCAGCCAAGAGGGTTCATGGGCGAGTGTTGGAGATAGGCACGGGCACGGGCTATGGCATAGAGATTATAGCGCCCCATGCCGAGCGCTATGTGACCCTCGACAAGCACTGTGCCGTGGATGTGGCATCGCTACCCGCGAATGTGGAGTTTTGCCTCGCCACAGTGCCGCCACTCCCCTTTAGTGATGGCGAGTTCGACTGCGTGGTCTCGTTCCAGGTTATCGAGCATATAGTGCGCGATAAGGAGCTTGTGGCAGAGGTCATGCGTGTGTTGCGCAAGGGTGGTAAATTCATCGTAAGCACCCCCAATAAGCCTATGTCATTGACGCGCAACCCATGGCACGTTAGGGAGTATCGCGCCGAGGAGTTGAGGGCTCTGCTTTCGGAGTTCGAGAGTGTGGAGTGCTATGGTGTGGGTGGCAACGAAAAGGTGTGGGAGTACTATGAGAAAAATCGTGAGTCGGTGCACCGCATTATGCGCTTCGATGTGTTTAAGATGCAGTGGTGGCTACCACGATGGATATTGCAGTTGCCCTACGACGTGGCAAACAGGCTCAACCGCCGCCGCTTGCACAGCAAGAATACCGCACTTACGGAGTCTATAACGATGGATGATTACATGTTGCAGAGCGTAGACGAGAGGTGTTTCGATCTCTTCTATATCGCAACGAAGGAGTAGCTACGAGTATGAAACAGAACATAGCCATAGTACAGCGCGATATTGCGTGGAGCGACTGGAAGACAAATGCCAAGGATATAATGGCGTTGGTTGAGGCGCTGGCGAAGGATATTCGCGAGGGAAAGCGACCCAAGGTCGATGTAATCATCTTCTCGGAGATGTTCACAACGGGCTTTGTCACTGCGCCCGAAAAGATTGCCGACCGCGATGGTCGCAACATATCGCTTATGATAGACATAGCGCGCGAGTTGGATGCTGCTGTGGTGGGCTCGGTGGTTGTGGAGCGCGATAAGGAGTATCGCAACCGCATGTATCTAATCACGCCCGACGCCGAAGTGAGGTGGTACGACAAGCGTCACCTCTTCTCGATTGGTGGCGAGGCGGAGAGGTTCACTGCGGGTGACGAGCGCAAGGTATTCGAGTGGCGCGGTGTGCGCTACTTGATGGAGGTGTGCTACGACCTGCGCTTCCCGGTGTGGAGCCGTCAGCGTGGCGACTACGATGCGATAATCTACTCGGCACTATGGCCCAAGGCGCGCAGAGAGGTGTGGCGAACACTGCTGCGTGCGCGAGCAATGGAGAACCAAGCCTATGTATTTGGTGTTAACCGCATAGGCGCAGAGCCAAACTTGGAGTATGCGGGTGACTCTATGGCGGTGGACTATCGTGGCGATATAATGGCAGATTGTGGCGGTGAGGCTATGGTTGCTATTGTTGAGGTTGACTTGGAGAAGCAGAATGAGTTTAAGCAGCGCTTCGATGTGGGGCGCGATGCCGATGATTTTATAATTAGATAATTCTATATAGTTATGATGGAGTGGTTGCAGAGTGTTGAGTGGAATGTGATAGTTTTATTGCTCGTTTCGGGTGTCGTGGTGGGCATTATCAATACGCTGGGCGGTGGTGGCTCGGTGATTACCATGGCGCTATACATGGCTATGGGCATACCCGTGGCTGTGGCCAATGGCACTAACCGCATAGCTGTGGTCATGCAGAATATGTCCGCTACGGTAGCCTTCATGCGCAAGAAGATGCTCGACATTAAAAACAGCGTGCTCTTGGGCTTGCCTACCATTATTGGTACTATATGTGGCTCGCTCTTTGCGCTTGATGTGAGCGACAAAACCTTCAAGGTCTGCTTGAGCCTCGTGTTGGCAATCATCCTTATATACCTTATTCTCGACCGCGGCAATGCCCCCAAAGTGGAGGGACACAAGCTCAAGATACGCTGGTGGCACTACCCATT
>JAGBTW010000020.1 GCA_017631135.1 Alistipes sp. | reverse complement strand
CGGGCACATTGTCAACCTCGGGAGCGATTATCTCACAATCGTTCACACATGCGCCTAACAAGAGTAGCAAGAGGGAGAGTATTATATATTTTGCTCGTTTCATCGTATCGTAATTTAGTAAGCATCTCTAACACAGCGAATTGCCACACCTTCAGCTTTCATGGGGTCTACCAACTGTGTGGTGTTGTCATTATTCTTGGGGTTGAAAACCGGACCACTCGCGCTCATGTAGTATCCACCGTTAAGCAGATAGTCGATAGCGTCGGCACTTTGGCCACTCTCGCCCTGAATATCGATAATAATCTTTAGCTCCGCCTCGGTGGGTAGTCGCCAGTTGTCGTAGACCTTGACGGGGTCTTTCTTGTCGTCGTTCTCATCGTCTACCTCTACATAGTTCTTGCAGTGGTCGGCAAAGGCAACCAACTTCTTCTCGTTTGACATGCTCGACAAGCCACTATATGTCGAGAGCACCGCACCCAAGCGCGACGCGATGACAAAGGATGGCGAAACAAGCTTCGCATTATCCTCGTCACCCGCAGTGTAGCCATGCTCATCGAGTGCTGGGCGACCAAGTGTATAATCTCCCGACGATGCCATCATGCGCACATGGTAGTTACGCACATTGTGGTTCTCGCAGTTTGTCTCCTTCTGACTCCATTTATTTCGGCTGTAGGTGAAGTAGTAGTATTGAATGGCGTAGTTCTCGCTATTGTTCTGCTTGTTACCACGCACTTTAGATACGGTCCAGCCCGTACCGCCGTTGCTTGAGCTTGACGCAGCACTCGAGTAGGTATACTTCACCTCTTTGGTGTCGACATTGACATCTTCAATCTTATAGATACTTACGATGTGGTCACCAGCGTATCTATATGTTGTTGGTGAGTCGCCCGAGGTAGTAGATATATCCACACTTCCGTTCCACTTATGACCACCCGTTGAGCGATAGTAGTAGTCATCACGATAGGAGTACCAGGGTAGGTTGTTGGTGATGTAGATAAGCGGATACTGCTCCACGTCGATAATCTCGGTCATGCCCTCCTCGTTTGTAACCTCAAGTTGGAAGTAGCGTATGGTGTGGTTCGTAGGGATGTCGCTATGCACCGCTATATTGCCCGATATTGAGCCATCCTCGGTTGTAGCATAGATATTCACTGCATTATCCTTGAGCGTTGTCTTTTGGTTGTACTTGTTGTAGTAGTAGGCACTACCCGACACAAACTCGATATCCACGGGCGAAGAGGATGAGAAGTAGAGCGACGAGGTGTCATCGCTGATGTTGTACATGATAAGCTTCTTCTTGTTGACCTTTAGGTACTTAACCATATTCTCGCCCGAAACATCCAAGTTGACCCTCTCCCATGGCGTAGTGAAGTAGGTGATGTCCTTGATTGTCTCTGGCTCGTTGAAGTCCTCGGCGCCTGGGGCATTGAGGTTGATGCGTAGGTCGTAGAAGGTGTTACGCTTGATAAGGTGGTAGGACTCGTCACCCTCGCCCTCCCTCTTGCTGAACGATATCTGGTAGTAGTTGTTTATGTACTCTATACCATCATACATCATCGGCAGCATAACAACCACAGAGGTGCCTCGCTCAAATACCTCATCCTTGTTCCATGTGTGCGAATAGCAGTAGAGGGTTATCTTTACCTGATAGTTGGTGATGTTGCCACCTTCGTCCTTAATAGGTATCATCTCGAAATATGGGGTTTGCGAGATTGATGATGACTTCCAATAGGGGTTCTCACCTGCGTTGTTCAGCGGATAGCCACCCTCGGCCGTGAGCGTAGTCCTTATGGGCATATTACGCACCATATATCCATTCGATAGTGCCATAAGCTCATTAGTAAGCTTCACCTTGTCGCCAGGGGTGATTGATATTTGCACCTTGGCAGCAGCACGACGCAGCGTAACCTTAATTGTGACATCATCATCCGTATTGGGATCGTTAATGACGATGTTACCCACCTTTGCTGGCTCGCTATCACCCATATAGGCTACGCCATCCATCAAGAACATTTGTGGATAGATTGAGCCTTGAACACCAAACTCAATACCCGATAGGTGGATATAGTTGTCGGTCTGGTCGAGGTCGAGGAAGGTGTTGTAGTCGAGTATGTTGCCACTGTTGTTGTGGTATGCAGATGATGAAAGAGTGCTGTTGGCGATGATGAAGAAGCGATACTCGACATTCTCCTTAAAGTCCCTCTTGGTCTTTGAGATTGTAGCCTTGCCCGAGGGTGTTGCCGACACGTTGATACGCTCGTAGTGGAATGGTGTGTATGTTCCGCCGTTATACTCATATATGACAACATCGATGTGACTCATGGCGGACTCATATTCGTTATCCGCGACCTCGCCGCGCGTCTCCACGCCTGGAGCGTTGAAGCAAAGAGTTATGTAGCTGTCACCATTGGACATGGCGTCGTCATCGAACATTGTCGAGCAAGACACCGCCATAAGCGACATCATAACGAAGACAATTATATGTAGTATTCTATCTTTCATGCTCTATAGTTACTCCTCATTAACACCATGGGCAGAGGTGTGTCGGATGTTTATAATCTTGGGGTTATTGCCACTATTTGGCCATCTAATATTGTTGTACTCACCATTCACATAGAGGTTGATATACTGGTCGGTCCACGCCTGATAGTAGGATATACCAAACTCAATCTCTGTGCTGTCTGCGCCATAGTCGCTCAACGGGAAGATGACAATGTGATACCATTCGCCTGGGGCACACTCGCTGATGTTGCCCTGCTTGCCTGATACGGCGGAGTCGAAGATTGCATCACTATTCTCTACGAGTGTGTCGTTAAGGTGGTATACTCGAATTTGATAGTTCTCCTTCGAGCCCATAAACACGGGCTTCCACTCGACATCCTCGGGTGCCAAAATCTGGAAGTAGCAGTGGAAACCGCCATCCTCGAGATTTCCCGCACTATAGTGCATCGTGGGCTCCTCGGTAATGACAAAGTTAGACGGATTTGTACTACTCAAGAACGCATATGGCACTACGGGGTTGTGGTAAGTGGGGTAGGAGAGGTCGTGCTCCTCATACTCCTCGCCATTGCCCCAATCCTCGCTTGTCCAGTCTGCCACGGTGTACTCCAACATAAGGTTCGAGCCCGCGATGGAGCGTATAGAGAATCTATAAATGTGGTTGCGCACGATGTTATAGTCAGAACCATCGACAATCTTACCGTTGCTATACTCCACAAATGAAATAGCATCCTCGAAATATTTAACCTCGCCACCTACAGTAAACTCGAGGCTTATCTTGTTGCGCTCGCCAGGGTAGTTCTTGTTGTCATACTCGGGCATGTAGACGTAGTAGTTACCTGTCGCCTCGTCTTCGATAAGAGGTAGGTTGACAGCGGCGTGACGATATACGTTTATAGCCTTCTCGCAGTCTACTTGCAGCGTGTTATCAAATTGATGCCAATCGTAGGGTGCTACATAACCCTCGACATTGTAATACTTCAGCATCGCAGAGTTTATCTTCGTGCCCTTTGCCTTGAGGTCATCAGACAATTGAACCTCGACCTTTGCCGCAGAGCGTAGCAACCATAGTGGGTCGGGAATCTTGTAGTTTGCCTCGTTGAGTATTGGCGTTAGGTCGACTGTCATCACGCCCCACATAGGTATGGCACTATCCTCGTTGCGTGGGTCGAGCTGTTGCTGACTATAGAGTGTAAACTCCTGGCCAAGAGCCTTGGGTGGCGCATTGACAAGTGCAAACAGCTTATAATTGGGGTTTGCGGGGTCGAAGACAAGTCCATCGGGGAGCTTACCAGTAAACATAAACTCGGTATGCGACTCGTTTGTTGGCCATATATACAAGCGCTCAATCTCGCCGAGAGTGTTGTTGCTTTTATCGGTGAGCATAACACGCAGCGTTCCAGGCTGTATGAGGTAGTCGAATGGCACTTTATCTTCGGTTTCGTTGCAATCCACACGCGTAACCGAACCATCAAAGCCTATGGTTAAGGATATGGTGTGCTCGCCCTCCAACACCACAGGTGTGGATGGTATCTCCACGAGGCATCCATCCGTATCGAATATGCACGATACAGAGAGCATGCTACATAGGAGCACAACTACGTATTTCACCAAATATTTCACTCTATTATTTCAGTCCTGTGTCGTTTAATACCACTCTCCACGAGTTGATGAGTATTACCGAGCTCACCCACTCGCCCTCGTCGAGGAAGAGTGTCATCGTATACTCATCCTGGTGGTCAAGATACTCCTGGTCGCTCATATTTTGTCTGTAGTAGCCCTTTACGAGCAGCGCATAGTCTGCCAAGGGTAGGCGCACAAGCTCCTCGCCCGTCTCGCGGCTCTTGATATATAATATAGGTGAGGCGTCGGCTCTCATGCGACCTATGGCGAGCTCGGCGAGTGCCACGTTTACCTCTGTCACGGTGCGTGAGGCATACTCCTCCATCTCGGCAGAGCCTGTAGCCTGATACCATGCCTCGTATGTTATCTCCTCATCATCGAGGAGTGTGTTGTCCCAGTTGTAGAGTCCATTATTGTCCTTAATCTCAAAAATGAACTTGTCTGCATCTACGTCGTGTCCAGACATCTCGTGTAGCAGGATGCGCACGGCGTTTGTATCTTTCATGAGCGACATTGTCTCGGTGTAGGTGCCAGGTATCTCCTTCACCTCGAGAGCCATTGTGCCGTGATATAGTGGTAGTAGGTCATCGCTTACGGTTGCCTCACCATGCTCATTGTGCTCGCGGTGCATCTTTACTTGCAACTCTT
>JAGBTW010000144.1 GCA_017631135.1 Alistipes sp. | reverse complement strand
CGCCTGCGCGGGGAGAGAGTTGAGTGCCGTAGATACATCCTCGCCGAAGAACTCCTTGCCGTCAACAAATATCTTTTTCACCTGCTCGCCCTGTGCCTCCACCTGACCATTAGAGATGGTGATACCGGGCATCTTCTTCAAGAGACCCTCCACGTCGGCATCTGCTGCCACCTTGAACGCCGCAGCGTTATATGCTACGGTGTCGCCATTCTGCGATGTGCGCAACGCCTGCACCTCCTTGACCACCGCGTCGATGGCTACTGCCTCGGGCATGAGCTCTACAACGCCAAGGTCTGCATTGGGCGCGAGCTTAACGGTGTGTGTCTGCGTAGCATAACCAATAAAGGCGATGGTTGCGGTGTACTCGCCTGTGGGGAGTCCCGTAACTGTTACCTTACCCTCGGCACCCGAAACAGAGTGACGACCTCTACCCTCCGAAGCGGCAGGACGCACCTCGAGGATAGCGCCAATGATACCCTCCTTGGTCTCGCCATCAATTATGCGTGCTGTAACCTTGCCCGACTGCGCCATAGCTGGCACAACAGCAAGCATGAGCAACACGACAAATGAAAAAACTCTTCTCATATAATCTTATTATTTTACATTTCCTGTATACGCACTATTACGCGCCACGAAAGTAACAATTTTTATTCAAATATCGTAGCACTATGGGGGTGAAACGACAAAAAAGGGGGGTCAGATGACTGACTCCCCTACTTCGTAGGCTTGTTTGTATGGCTATCTGTTGCCGCGCGCACCGTTGTGGTTGCCTGGGCGTGGCGCCTCATGGTTGTGACCGCCATGTCCACCATGGTTGGGTCTTGCTACAAATGCTTCACCGGGACGACCGCCATGTGCTGGCGCGGGGCGATGCTTGGGCGAGAAGTTGCCATGGCCGTGATGCTTGTGGTGGGGACATGGCGCGTGACCCTTTGCATGCTTCTTCGCGTGCTTCTTCGCGATGTGGCCGTCACACTTGTGGGGTGGTGGGGGAGGACAAGGTCTCTCGTTGCAGATGTGTAGCCCCACAGAAGGTACGTTTATAGAGAGGTGCACGCCCTTTGGCTTGCGGTTTGCTACTGCGTTAGCGTCGTTTGCCACTGCACTGCCAAGTGCCATCACCGAGAACACAAGGCTCAAAAACATCATTTTTTTCATAATCTCTGTTATTAAAGGGTTTATAACTTTTTTCGTAGGATACATCTGTTTTCCTATTGCAAAGTTACGGCAAGATGATGCGTTTTGTAGCCGACCCCTCGGCGAACTATCCATATAGAGGGCTGAAGCGACCATAAGTGCTGGGTGAAGCGACCATGGATATTTGGCGAGAGTGGGGTGGGGTAGATAAAAAAAAGCAGCGGTAACCTCTCGATTACCGCTTTGTGACTCCGCCAGGATTCAAACCTGGAACCGCTTGATCCGTAGTCAAGTACTCTATTCAGTTGAGCTACGGAGCCATTGCTTTGTGATTGCGAGTGCAAAGGTACTACATTTTTTTATATCTGCAAATATTTTTCATACTTTTTTCAAAAAAAATGCGACGATTTTGTCGCCGCATTCTCTTTGTGCCAGTGTATCAGTGTGTTACTTGATATGCTCCGATAGTACTTTTTTAACCTCCTCACCGCGCAATTGTGTTGCAACAATCTCGCCCGAGGGAGAAATCAAGAAATTCGTGGGTATGAACTCTACGCCATAATCTGCGGCAGCCTTGCTCTCTTTGCCTGTGTAGCCCCACACATTGACCCACGACATGCCGTTATCCTTGACGAACTTCTCCCATGTCTTCTCGCGACCAGGGCCGCAGAGCGACACGCCGTAAATCTCCAAACCCTTGGGCGCATAGATTGCGTATGCCTCCTTGAGGTGGGGAATCTCTGCGCGGCATGGACCACACCATGTAGCCCAAAAGTCAACAAGCACCCACTTGCCCTCGGCAAGAAGCTCCGATACGGATACAACATTGCCCGATGCATCCTCAAGTGTGATGTCTATATATTGGTCGCCAACCTTTGGTGCGCCCGACGCGGCACACGCTGTGCTGATGCCAAACATGGCAATCGAGCACATCAAAAACAAAAATTTTTTCATATTTATACCTATTTATAATAAGAGGTGCTCGCAAAATTAGCAAATCTAATTTTTTGAAGCTGTCACTGGTAATGCTATAATAAAAACAATGCCTAAAAAGTAAAACCTATATTATATTTTTAATGTGACAATGACTATCAGTAATGTTGTTTATCAATGGTAGATTGACCTTCGGTCTACCCTGCTCCGCCATGGCAAAACAAGCACGCTTGTTTTACTCATAGCTTAATCGCAGCGTTGCCACAGAATTGCATAGAGCCTATTGGGTATCATTACCCTTATCAAATGCAATTCTTCGCAATGACGTTTTTTTTATAGGAGCGACACCGTTAGGTGTGCAAGGCGACGCCTTGCAACAAGCCCCTCCTTTGTCAGCGTTGCGATTAAGGTGAGTGCAGAGTAAGTTTACTTACTATGCCGAACCGTAGCAACGAAAAGGAGCGTAGCGAACTTAAAGGCAGGGGTTTGGGGTGGAATGTAAATATATCTCTTTTTTGTTTGTTGGATATATGGTAGTTATAATCTTTGATTTTGTACTACGATAGTAGCATTATGACTATTGGTGCTGATTAAGTTAACTTAAAACAGCATCAATAGTCATAATGAAGGTGCAAAGCACCACAAAATCAGAGATTTTAGTCAGCTCTAAACGATAAACTGTCTTTCGTTTGTTATGCTACTTGATATGCTCTGCAAGGATTTTCTCAATCTCCTCGCCACGCAAATTCTTTGCCACGAGCTTACCCTCGGGAGAGTAAAGGAAGTTAGCAGGGATAGCGTTAACGTTGAGGTGCTCGGCAACGCTCCACTTGCCCTCTTCGTCAGTGCCCCATACGTTGATCCATGTCATGTTGTTCTTCTCGACGAAGTCTATCCAACGATCAGCTGTGCCCTTCTGGTCGAATGACACGCCGTAAATCTCCAAGCCCTTGGGTGCGAACTTCTCGTAAGCCTTAACAAGGTGGGGAATCTCGCCACGGCAAGGACCGCACCATGTAGCCCAGAAGTCAACAAGCACCCACTTGCCGCTCTTGCACAACTCCGCTACGCTGATGATGTTGCCATCAGCATCGGGAAGCTGAATATCCTTGAGCTCTGCGCCAATAGCGGTGTTTGCGAAGTTTGCAATCTGCTTCTTGTACTCCTTGTAGAGGTGGATGTGGTCGAACTTACCATCGAGCATATCTACGAGCTCGACGAAGCGTGACTCCTCGCCACCAAACATTGTGTAGTACTGCAAGATATAGATAGAGGCTGCGCTCTTGTTGTGCTCGGTGACGTATGTGTCGATGTAGTTGAGCATATCCTCCTCTGTAGATGTCTCGCTGTTGAAGATGTCCAAGATGCCAAGCATAGCATCCTTGAGCTCTGTGTGGAGTGCCGAGCCCTCGTAGTTCAAATCGCCAGTCTCTGCATCGCAAGTGATGGTCATGTCGTTACCGTCGGTGAGAATCATGCCTACAGCCATGCCGTTAATCATGAATGATGAGTACTGTGTGCCCTCGATGTTGGTGTCGAGCTTGCACTTCATATCCTCGCCAAGTGTAGCCTTGGCTGCGGGCTTCTCCTCGCCCATAACAACAACGGCAATCTCTGCGCCTGGCTCAACGCCAGCGAAGCCCTCGAGGTTTACATCCATGGTGATACCATTAACCTCGTTGCCATCACCACTCTTCTTCGCATTTCCACCACATGCAACCATGAGTGCCAATGCCATGAACATAAAAATTTTCTTCATACTCTTTCTGTTTTAATGTTTATTTTTGTTATTTGCTTTGTTTTAGGTCTCTTTAACGCTTCACCCTGTCGGGGTTCGACTTGATGAACGACTCCCACGAGCTGCTTCCCTTGCGCGACTTCACATCGCCACCCAAGCCCTTGCGCTTGTCGCCCGCCGTGGCGCGCGTGAGCACATTCGAGGTTGTAAACCAGTGACATAGCGCCACCGCCATGCCATCCGTAGCATCGAGCCTGCGGGGGTGGTAGTCGGTCGAGAGGATGGAGTTTATGATAGAGGCAACCTGTTGCTTCGACGATGAGCCGCGACCCGTGATTGCCTGCTTGATGCGCATCGGGGCATACTCCTCTATGTTCGTCTCCCTCGCCACGCTCAACACCGCAGCTATGGCGACACCCTGTGCGCGACCAAGCTTGAGCATAGACTGCACATTCTCGCCAAAGAAGGGCGACTCGAAAGCTACCTCCGTGGGGCGATATGTCTCGGTGAGGTTGCGCACGCGCTCGAAGATGTAGGCAAGCTTTTGGTGTGCATCCTTAATCTTGTGCATATCTATCTCGCCCATAACCAATGCCTCGGGCTTGCCGTTACGAATTTCGATAACGCCATAGCCCATGTAGTTGGTGCCAGGGTCGATGCCCATTATGCGCAAAGGGGTCTCCACACTACTTCTCCTCGACCTTTACAAGACGCTTCTCAATCTCGCGGAGCTTGGTAGCCATCTCGGGGAGGTTCTTAAATACGGCAAACGAGCGGTGATATGACACGCCTGCCAATGCGGGAGAGCCGAAGCGAATCTCACCATCGGGCACGTTCTTATCGAGACCACTCTGCGAGCCAATCTTGCAGTTGTTGCCCACGGTGATGTGGTCGGCGAAGCCCACCTGTCCACCTACGAAGCAGTTAGAGCCAATCTTTGTTGTGCCAGCGATGCCCACCTGTGCCGACATGACGGTGTTAGAGCCAATCTGCACGTTGTGACCCACCTGGATGAGGTTGTCGAGCTTAACACCCGAGTGGATGATTGTCGAGTCGGTCTTTGCGCGGTCAACACATGTGTTTGCGCCGAGCTCCACGTTGTCCTCGATGATGACATTACCCAGCTGTGGAATCTTGGCAAATGTGCCATCCTCCTTGGGTGCGAAGCCGAAGCCGTCAGCGCCAATAACGACGCCAGCGTGCAAGATGCAGTTCTTGCCCACTACGCAGCCCTCGTAAATCTTCACGCCAGGGTATATCTTTGTGCCCTCGCCAATGGTTACGTTGTCACCAATGTAGCACTGGGGATATATCTGCACGTTAGCGCCAACCTTGGCTGTAGACTCAACAACGGTGAAGTCGCCAATGAAGCAGCCCTCGCCAACCTCTGCACCCTCGTGAATTGAGGCGAGCTTCGAGATGCCTGTCTTGCGGGGGCGTGTGGCGTTGTACATCTCCAATAGGTTGAGCACACACTGACCCACGTTCTCCACTTTGATAAGTGTGGTCTTTACCTCCTCCTTGGGCTCGAAGGTGTTGTCTACCAATACGATTGATGCCTCGGTGGTGTATATGTACTGCTCATATTTGGGGTTAGTCAAGTAGGCCAACGAGCCAGCTTTGCCACCGTCGATTGAAGAGACGGTAGATACTGTGGCGTTCTTGTCGCCTACAACGGTGCCGTTAAGTAGTCCGGCAATCATTTCTGCTGTAAACTGCATAATTTGTTATCTGTATGTTTAATTATTCTCTTTGTTCAGGTAGTCGGCGAGCGCTATGCCCTCGGGTAGTAGCATCGAGGTGTCGCGACCAAAGGTGTGTAACTCGCGCACGAGCGACGAGCTTATGTGCTCTACATCTACGGGCACAAGCACAATCACTGTGGTTAGGTCGCCGTATATTGTTCTGTTGGCGTTGGCTATCGTGCGCTCGTAGTCGAAGTCGGTGACATTGCGCACGCTGCGTATCATCGCCCGAGCACCCACGCGTCGCGCCTCGTCGCCCGTGAGGGTGGTGTAGGTGGTAACCTCTACGCGAGGGTTGTTGGCGTAGACCTTCTCGATAAGGCTCTTGCGCGCCTCTATTGACAAGAAACCGCGCTTTTGTGTGTTGTAGCCTATGGCGACAACAACCTTGTCGAAGAGCTTTAGCGCCTCCTCAACAACAGCCTCGTGACCGCGCGTAAATGGGTCGAACGACCCCGGAAATATAGCAATTCGCTGCATACCTATGTTATATATAACATGCAAAGGTAATAAAAAAAACGGATGATTGTGCTATTCCAACAAGAAATGTTGTATGTGTGGAGGGGGTTATAAAGCAAAAAACGGAAGGATAACCTTCCGTTTTAGTGCCCAGGACGAGACTCGAACTCACACGGGCTAATGCCCACCACCCCCTCAAAGTGGCGTGTCTACCAATTTCACCACCTGGGCAATTCCTTAATTGCGAGTGCAAAGGTAGTAACAATTTCCTATTCTGCAAATTTTTTCGCAACTTTTTTTTATAAAATTTAAGGCTCGATAACTAAATCGCTGTTATCGAGCCTTTTACACGTCAAGTTATTTTTGTCGATTATAGACCAAACTCCTGCTTGATGTTGTCTACCTCGTCGAGTTTCTCCCACGAGAAGAACTCAACCTCCTTGGCAAACTCCTTGCCATCGCCCACGAAACGCACCAACTCGGTGTAGGGACGACGACCAAAGTGACCATACGATGCTGTAGCCTCGAAGATGGGGTACTTCAAGCCGAAGCGCTCCACGATAGATGCGGGGCGGAGGTCGAACATAGTGCTAATCTTCTTGGCAATCTCGCCATCGGAGAGGCTTACGTTAGATGTGCCGTAGGTGTCAACATAGATTGATAGGGGCTGCGCAATACCGATAGCGTAGCTCACCTGCACGAGCATCTCGCGTGCCACGCCCGCTGCAACCATGTTCTTGGCGATGTGGCGTGCGGCGTAAGCTGCCGAGCGGTCAACCTTTGAAGAGTCCTTGCCCGAGAATGCACCACCGCCATGTGCTCCGCGACCACCGTATGTGTCAACGATAATCTTGCGACCTGTAAGACCTGTGTCGCCATGAGGACCACCAATCACGAACTTGCCTGTAGGGTTAACGTGAAGGATGTAGTCATCGTTGATGAGCTCCGCGAGCTTGTCATTAGCGCGCTCGAGGCGTGCCTTAACGCGGGGGATGAGGATGTTGCGAACATCGTCAGCGATGATGCGCTGCATCTCGCGCTCTGCCTCGGCCTCTGTGCGAGTGTTGGTTGGAAGGATAAACTCGTCGTGCTGCGTAGAAACAACGATTGTGTGCACGCGCTTGGGACGACGGTCGTCACCATACTCGATTGTCACCTGGCTCTTTGAGTCGGGGCGCAAGTAGCGCATAACCTCGCCCTCGCGACGGATAACGGCGAGCTCCTTGAGGATGACATGCGAGAGGATGAGTGTCGCGGGCATGAACTCGCGAGTCTCCTCCACAGCGTAGCCAAACATAATGCCCTGGTCGCCAGCGCCCTGCTCCTCGCCATCCTTGCGGTCGACACCCTGGTTGATGTCTGCCGACTGCTCGTGAATAGCCGAGAGGATGCCACATGATGCAGCGTCG
>JAGBTW010000143.1 GCA_017631135.1 Alistipes sp. | reverse complement strand
GGCATACCCCATACACATCAAGCTCGATACGGGTATGCACCGCCTTGGCTTTGTGGATGACGATATAGACCTGTTGGGTAGAGCCATCCACCTCGACACTACGCTTACGGTGGCTTCGATATTCTCGCATCTGTCGTCGGCGGATGTGCCTGCGGAGGATGAGTTCACGCTCAAGCAGATTGAGGCGTTCGACTATATGAGTCAGCAACTTACCGAGTGGCTGGACTACAAGCCTTTGCGCCACATCGCCAACTCGGCGGCTATTGTGCGCTTCAAGGAGGCTCACTTCGACATGTGTCGCTTGGGTCTTGGTCTCTATGGCTTTGGCTTTGAGCATAACGACAAACTGATACCCGTTGCTACGCTCTCGACGCGCATCGTGCAGAAGAAGAGCTTGGCTGTGGGCGAGTCGATAGGCTATGCACGAGCCATGCGCACCGAGCGCGAAACGACGATTGCCACCATCCCCGTGGGTTATGCCGATGGCCTTGATAGACACCTCGGCAATGGTCGCTGGGAGGTTATAGTGCGTGGCGAGCGCGCACCGATTGTTGGTCGCGTATGCATGGATAGCGCAATGATTGATATTACGGACATCGATGGCGTTGAGGTAGGCGATAAGGTGACGATATTTGGCGCCGAGAGTGGCAATACACTCGAGGATATGGCGCGTGTGCTCGATACCATATCGTACGAGATTATGACATCTATCTCTGCGCGCGTAAAACGAATATATACAGAACGATGACAAAGGGTACTATATACATGATTCCATGTCCCATATCAGACGAGACGCCTGTGTGGGATGTGTTGCCAGAGGCAAACCGCAAGGTTATCGACTCGCTCGACTACTTCATCGTGGAGAATGTGCGCTCGGCGCGCAGATTTCTCTCCAAGGCGGGTGTGCAGCGAAAGATTGAGGAGCTGGAGTTTGTGGAGCTCAACGAGCATACTACAGATGCCCGCGAGGTGGAGCGCATGCTAAAGCCCGTGTTGGAGGATCGCTCGGCGGGTGTTATCTCGGAGGCGGGTGTGCCAGGTGTCGCTGACCCAGGTGCTGCGATTGCCGCGCTTGCGCATCGCCATGGTGTGCGTGTAGTACCTTTAGTAGGTCCTTCGTCTATACTCATGTCGGTGATGGCATCGGGACTCAACGGTCAGTCGTTTGCCTTTGTGGGCTATCTGCCCATCAAAGAGCCCGAGCGTCAGCGTCGCTTGAAGGAGCTTGAGCGCAGAGTGGTCGAGGAACATCAGTCGCAGCTCTTTATCGAAGCGCCATACCGTAATGTTAAGCTCTTCGAGACGCTCGTAAAGAGCCTCTCGCCACGCATGAAGCTCACGGTGGCAACAGACATAACTGCGCCCGACGAGTTTATTCGCACGATGACCATCGAGGCGTGGCGCAAGGCTGGCGTGCCAGCAATAGAGAAGCGCCCAACGATATTTTTATTAGGCATATAATTTGTTCATTATAATATGTAACAATTAAAATACTCTTATATTATGAATAGTCAAACTGCAGATACAGAGAAAGATATGAAGACATCAACCCAGGAGGCAGAGAACATGGAGCAGACGGAGAAGCAGCCTGCGACTGACAATGTGTCAGTGGAGGATGAGGCTGCTCGTGACAATGTGTCAGTAGAGCCTACGCTCGAGGAGCAGATTGCTGCATGGCGCGATAAGTACTTGCGCTTGCAGGCGGAGTTCGACAACTTCCGCAAGCGCACCATCAAGGAGAAGATGGAGCTTGTGGAGCGCGGCTCGGAGGGTGCATGGAAGGCTGTGTTGCCCATCCTCGATGATATGGAGCGAGCTGTGGCTGCCTCGGCAAAGAGCGACGACATTGTGGCGTTGCGCGAGGGTGAGTCGTTGGTGATGAAGAAGTTTGAGAGCGTGCTTAATGGCGCGGGTATCAAGGCTATAGAGTGCGTGGGCATGCCCTTCAACGAGGAGGAGCAGGAGGCCGTAGCGCGCTTTGCTGCGGGCGAGGATAAGCGCGGTTTGGTCATCGACTGCGTGCAGCGCGGTTACAAGATGGGCGAGCATGTTTTGCGCTACGCAAAGGTTGTTGTTGGCGAGTAAAAAGATTAAATCATGGCAGAGAAGAGAGACTACTACGAGGTATTGGGCGTTGAGAAAAATGCCGATGCCGAGACCATAAAGAAGGCATACCGCAAGGCAGCCATCAAGTATCACCCCGACAAGAACCCTGGCGATAAGGAGGCCGAGGAGAAGTTCAAGGAGGCTGCCGAGGCATACGACGTGTTGTCTAACGACGACAAGCGTGCGCGCTACGACCGCTTTGGTCATGCGGGCATGAATGGTGGTGCTGGTGGCGCTGGAGGCTTTGGAGGCTTCGGCGGTGGCGGCTTCTCTATGGACGACATATTTGAGCAGTTTGGTGACATCTTCGGAGGTGCTTTTGGTGGCTTCGGAGGTGGTGGCGGTCGTGGCCGTGGTCGCCAGAGGGTAAACCGCGGTAGCGATGTACGCATCACCGTGCGCCTCACGCTCAAGGAGATTGCCGAGGGCGTGACCAAGAAGCTCAAACTAAATAAGGTCGTTGCGTGTGAGCACTGCGGTGGCACAGGCGCAAAGGATAAGTCGTCATACAGCACATGTTCGCAGTGTGGAGGCTCGGGTTATGTTATCACGGTGCAAAACTCATTCTTTGGTCGCATGCAGACCCAGAGCGTCTGCCCCACATGTCAAGGTGAGGGTCGCGTAATCAAGGATAAGTGTACCCACTGCGGTGGCGAGGGTACGGAGCGTGGCGACAAGATTGTAGAGGTTAAGATTCCCGCGGGCGTATCGGAGGGCATGGCTCTCACGCTTCAGGGCATGGGTAACGCTGCGCGCCACGGTGGTATCAATGGCGACCTTATCGTTGTAATCAAAGAGGAGGAGCACCCCAACTTCGAGCGTAGTGGCAACAACCTTGTCCACAACCTCGGTATATCTGTCACAACAGCTATCCTTGGTGGTGATGCTGAAGTGCCCACAATCGATGGTCGTGTGCGCATAACTATCGAGCCTGGCACACAGTCAGGTAAGGTGCTACGCTTGCGTGGCAAGGGTCTTCCTGATGTAAATGGTCGTGGTCGTGGCGACATCATCGTCGTTGTCGACGTGGTCATCCCCACCGAGCTAACCAAGGAGGAGCGCAAGTTGGTTGAGGAACTCAGCGAGCAGCCCAACTTCAAGCGCACCGAGAACCGCGACAGTCAGGATATATTAACAAGAATGAAGAATTTCTTCCGTTAGCATGTTGTGATAAGCTGTCATCTGTGGCAGTTTGCTTGATTGCAAAATCCTCATTTACCACAAGTAAACTGCGGTTTTGCACTCTGCGACAAGCTACCACATCTAACAGCTTCTAACAACATGCTGATAAAGAAGTGAAAAAATAAAACTTTATGTCGATATTTAGGCCACATAAGACCAAGCCGCGTCAGTTTAACTACACGCCGCGCTACTATGACCCTCGCAAAGAGGCTATGGAGCAGCGACGTAGAGAGTTATACGGAACGTCGAGCGACATGGACAACATGCCCTATACGCCTGGTGACTACTTGCGCACACAGAGTGATGCGCGCCGCGAGAGTCGCGATGAGCAGGCAAAGTCCGCGTCGAACAGACTCATCAAGAATGCTATCCTTATCGTTGTTGTGGGCATGGGTATCTCGATGCTCTTTCCACGCATAATGACGACCTTGGAGAAGATTATGGGAACGAGTGAGGGTGAGGCTGTTGTGGTTAATGGTGAGACCATGTCGGCGGATAGCACGCAAGTGCCACGCAGCATGTTGCTTAACGAGCAGCATGGCGACATCGACTTCAGGGAGTTCGAGAGCCTCACGCCCGACGCTATAAACGAGATAGAGGAGTGGAATAGGCAGAACCCCACAATCACGATATACAGTGACGATGTTGTCATCGAGGATGGCAAGGTCGTAGAGTAGAGCCAAAAATTTAGAGCATGGATAGAATAAAACTACTGCCCGAGATTGTTGCAAACCAAATTGCAGCGGGAGAGGTTGTTAACGCCCCCTCGAACGTCGTCAAGGAGATGATGGAGAACTCCATTGACGCGGGTGCGAAGTGTGTGCGTGTCAACTATCGCAACGGTGGTAAGGATATGATTCAGATTGTCGACGACGGCATAGGCATGTCGGCGATGGATGCCCGCATGGCATTCGACCGCCATGCTACGTCGAAGATACGCTCGATTGAGGATGTCTACCAGCTCCATACGTTTGGTTTTCGTGGCGAGGCACTTGCAAGTATAGCCGCTGTTGCGGAGGTTGAGCTACGCACGCGTCGCGAGGAGGATGAGCTCGGCACGCTAACCGAGATTTCGGGTGGCGAGTTCCGCAGTCAGACGCCTGTGTCGTGCTCGAAGGGTTCGCAGTTTGTGGTGCGCAACTTGTTCTACAATGTGCCCTCGCGCCGAAAGTTTATCGATGGCGACAACTCGCGCCTTGCGTCACAGATAAAGAGTGAGTTCCAGCGTGTTGCGCTATGCAACCCCGAGGTGGAGTTTGAGTTGCGTCAAAACGATGCTCCGCTATATATGCTGCCACCGACAAATCGTCGTGGTCGCATCATAGACATCGTCGGCAAGCACATTCGCCAAAACCTACTCGATGTAGATTTCGACACCTCTGTTGTTCGCATCGAGGGCTTCGTGGGTCGCCCCGCAGCAGCCAAGAAGCGCAACAACGAGCAGTATCTCTTCGTTAATGGTCGCTACTTCTACTCACAGGCCATGCAGCGCACAATCGTGCGTGCTTACGAAAAGCTTATACCCGAGGGGTGCATGCCCTCGTACTTCATATACCTTACGGTAGACCCCGAGAGGGTTGATGTTAATGTGCATCCGCAAAAGACGACAGTCAAGTTCGCCGATACGGATGTGATACTCGAGATTTTACAAGCCGCCATTCGTGAGACGCTCGCCAAGACGGGCGCAGTGCCGATGATGGACTTCTCGGGTGAGGGTGCTGTAGATATTCCCGTTATGGGTGGTGGTGGTCTGCGCCGCGACTACCGCGAGCCTCGCACCTCCACAAATACGTCGTACAACCCCTTTATGGATGAGTACATAGACCCCACAGCCCCAATGCCCGATGTGCCATTTACGGGCTTTGATGTGCCGTACGACAATACGCCGATTAAGGGCGTAAATCAGCGCGCTATGGAGAGCGTTGCCGAGAGCTTCGACTTTAGACCATCGGCGGGTGGCGAGGTGATGGCTTCGGGCAGCATCATGGAGTTTATAGACGAGGAGCCTGCGGAGGAGGAGACACTCTTTGATGTGGTGTCGTCGTCGATGGCTATTGCCGAGGCGCCCACGTTTATGGAGTGCATGACGCTGTGCGGTGGATATGCTGTGGCTAAATATGGCGCAAAGAGCGTATTTGTGTCGCTGCAGAGGGCCAAGGAGCGCATCTTGTTTGAGGAGGTGCTCCGCTCTACGATGGGAGGCTCGGTGGCTACGCAGCGCATGTTCTTTGCCGAGGAGTTGCAACTGTCGCTCGCGGAGTACGAGCTCATGGAGGAGCATGCTACGGAGTTTGCTGCCCTGGGCTTCGAGGTGGAGTATCGTGGCGAGGGCACTATATCGGTTATTGGTCGCCCCGCAATACTCGACATGGCAACGCCTCTCGATGAACTCATATACGAGCTATTGCATGGCATCGAGGATGGTGACATGCCAATCGAGCGCGAACGTGAGCGTCTTGCGGAGCTTATGGCACGCAGAGGAAGCTCGGGCTATGGTCGCGGTATTGCGTCAACAGAGGTACTCGAGCTATTGCACCGCCTCGAGAAGTGCTCTAACCCCAGCTTTACACCTTCGGGTGCGCCCATCATAGCGGAGCTAACGATGGATGAGGTGCGAGCGAAGCTTGCGAAGTATTAGAAACGTAACCAACTATTAGCGATGTCATTTTTTAGAACAGACAACCAAACACCCCCTGTGGTGCTCAACCTCATGATAGCCAATGCCGTTGTGTTTTTGGCAACCATGCTTTTTGACGATAATGTGCTCTATGGCAATTTCGCGCTCTTCAATGTCGACTTCCGCTGTATCGGCCAAGAGGGGATGACGCTCTTTCGCCCATGGCAGCTCTTTACATATATGTTCATGCACGGAGGCTTCTCGCACCTCTTCTTCAACATGTTCTCGTTGTGGATGTTTGGTCGCACGCTGGAGATGCAGATGGGCTGGAAGCGCTTCCTTATATATTATATAGTATGTGGCGTGGGTGCAGCGCTCTTTCAGATGGCTATCGCGCAGATTGACCTTGCCCACCTCGATGTTGGCTCATTCATGTGGGTGAGATATATGCAGACACCTACGGTGGGTGCTTCGGGAGCTATCTTTGGTCTTTTGTTGGCCTTTGGCATGCTCTACCCCGATGCCATCATATCGCTCATCTTCCCACCCATATCGATGAAGGCAAAGTGGTTTGTCATCGTCTATGGCGTCTTGGAGCTTCTGCTTGGCGTCTCGGGCACGATGAGTGGCGTGGCGCACTTTGCCCACCTCGGAGGCATGTTCTGGGGATGGTTGCTCCTCTCGTTGTGGCAACGCATGGACCGCAATCGCAACTACTACTATTAGCATTGAAATAATCGGACACAAATAACACACACAATTGAGTATGTCAAACAAACGTGAAAACTACAGCAGCTCACCACTTGGGGGCACTAAACGTAAGCCACAGCGTACCTACATAGGTGCTATATTCTTTATTGTGCACCTCGCACTCACAATATCGCTCTCTGTGGCACTTGTAATCTCGTACCTAACGCCATATATCTCGCCCAAGAGTTTTGGCTCGTTGACCATCATGGGTATCTTCGCACCCATACTCTTTATCATGGTCTTGGTATGTCTGCTGGTGTGGGTCATTGCGCGCCGTTGGCGTATTGCTGGCGTCGTGGCTCTGATACTCGTGCCAGGACTCTTCCACCTCTCGCAGTTCTATAATGTGGCATTCACACGCGAGGCAGAGCCTGTGAACCAGCCCAAACAGGGTTTCACCGTTGTGTCATATAACGTGCGTGGCTTCCGCAACGATGAGGGTGCGCGCTCGGTTGAGGACTATGTAGACTACATAGCCAAGTCTAACCCCTTCTCAAAGGAGGAGCGTGCGGCGGATATCATCTGCTTCCAGGAGCTTGCACTCGATGCCGATGGTGTGGATAGACTCGACTCGCTCATGCGCACGGAGTATCGCAACCTCTATGTTAGCGATGTTAACGAGTCAGAGAATGTTGTGTTGCGTACCTACAGCCGCTATAAGATTATCGACAAGGGTAGCATCTCGGGTAGCGTAGATGGCATTAGCCGCGGTACATCGCAGTGGGTAGATGTTGTGAGGGATGACGACACCATTCGCGTGTTTAACAACCACTTCTACACAATGAGCATCTCTTCGAGCGAGAGTGACGACATTGAGCGCGGTGCAATCTTGAACGACCGCGACCGTGTGGTGAGCATCATCGAGCGCGTTGCGGACAACTCTACGGTGCGCACCAACCATGTTGACTCGTTGCGTAGAGTTATCGACGAGACCCCCTATCGTCATATCGTTGTTGGCGACTTCAACGATACGCCCATGTCGTATGTATACAACCTTATGACCGAGAACTTGCACGATACCTTCAGCCAGAAGGGTAGTGGCTTTGGCTACACCTATCGACCCATGTGGGGTTGGTTGCGTATCGACTACATCCTATACTCTGATGGCTTTGAGCCTATGGGCTACCTCGCAAACAGAGAGGTTATGCTCTCGGATCACATCCCCGTAGCAGCACAATTTAGGGTTGTTGAGGAGTAGGTTTAGACCGTTTTTAACCCTTTTATGGGGTGTAAAGTGCATTTTTTGATTTCGATAATTTTGCAGTATCGAATTTTATGTTTACCTTTGCGCGCTATTATTAACTAATTTAACTTTTGTAACAATGCCAAAAATGAAAACAAATGCCGCTGCAAAGAAGCGTTTTTCTTTCACCGGCACAGGTAAGATCAAGCGTAAGCACGCTTATCACAGTCACATCC
>JAGBTW010000142.1 GCA_017631135.1 Alistipes sp. | reverse complement strand
TACATGCCTGTGTAGAATATCTCCTCCTGCTCGGCTGTAGCGCCATAGATACGAATCTTTGAAATCTCCTTATTCCACTTGTCGTATGCCGTCTTGCGCGCTGTGTCGAAGTCGATGTTTGCAACCTCGGCGTTGAAGTTGAGCTCCGCACCCTCGGGGCTTGTTGACGAGAGGGCTACCTTTACGCCAATCTGCTCACCCGCCTGGGTGTCGAAGTGTATACGGTAGTAGAAGCCATACTCATCAATAGGCTCGAACAAAGTAAATGGCTTCGAGAACTCGATAACGAAGTATACCTTTTGGTTGTTTGACCAACCCCAGCTATGACGACGACCCACAACGCGAGTGTCGCTCACAGCCTCGGCAAAGAGGTCCTCGGGGCGGTCGAAGCAACCACCATGCACAAGGTCAAGGATGATAGATGCATCCTCACCCTCGGGGAAGGTGTAGCGGTGGAGACCACCACGCTCAGTCGCAGTCATCTCTGCAACGATGTCATAGCGCGTAAGGGGCACAGAGTAGTAGCCAGGCTCAACAACCTCTTTCGAGCGGTCAGCCTCGCTCCAAAAACCTGTGGTGTAGTCACCAAGACGACCACGACCATACTCCACCTCACCCATAACGGGCATAAGCGTAACATCGAACAAGTCACCACAACCCGTACCCGAGAGGTGGGTGTGCGAGAAGCCGATAACGCTATTTTCAGAGTCGTGGTAGCCCGAGCACCAGTCCCACTCCTGGGTGATGCTTGTAGGGCCCACCTGTGTCATGCCGAAGGGTACGTTAGCACCCACAAAGACGTGACCATGGCCACCAGAGCCAATCTTGGGGTTCACCTTTGCCGCGTAGTCCACGGTTTGAGGTGCATCCGTTGCGCAACCTACGAGGGTCGCAAGGGCTGCAAGAGCCGCAAATAGATTAATCTTTCTCATACTATTTAAGTTTTAATTTTAGTTCCTTTGCCTTGACAAGGTCGGCATGCGATATGCGGTAGCCCACGCTCTTACCCCCAAGTCGTATATCCTTGATGTAGTCACCCTTACCCTCGGTGGTTATCACTATCGTGCCATGGGGGGTGTCGATCTCTGCGCGCTCGAAGCGGGGAGTAGTGATCGTGTAATATGGCTCGCCTGGGCAGTCGGGGTAGATGCCGAGCATCGAGAACACCGCCCATGTAGACATAGTGCCCGTATCGTCGTTGCCAGGTAGACCATCGGGCGTTGTGGTATAGTTAGCCTCGAGGAGCTCCTTGACTGTGCGCTGTGTGCGCCACTCCTCACCCCTTACGCGGCTAAAGAGATAGGGATAGGCAATGTCGGGCTCGTTTGTGGGGTCATAGTGACCATTGTCGAACACCCACTGCAACTTCTCCACAAAGCGCTTCGAGCCACCCATAGCCCTCATCAAGCCCTCGATGTCGTGAGGTACGAAGAAGGTGTAGTTCCACGAGCTACCCTCGTGGAAGCCTATGGTATTAGAGAAGTTTGCACCCGCCGCGGGGTCAAACTCGCCGATGTAGTTGCCATCCTCGCCTATGGGGCGCATAGCACCATCTGCCATCGAGGAGTAGTTGCGCCAGCCCGCAGCTCTCTTCTCCATCTCCACTGCAAGCTCCTCGTCGCCCAGCTCGCGGGCAAAGGCGGCAAGGGCATTATCGGCAACATAGTATTCCAAGGCGTGCGACACGGAGTTGTCGCCCGACATATCCTGCGCGAAGAGTCCAACAGGGATGTAGCCGCGCTCGACGTAGGGGTCTATGTCGCGGCGTATGGCATTATCCTTACCTGGTGTTGTTGCCGAGCGCTTCATAGCCTCGTATGCCGCCTCGATGTCGAAATCGCGGAGACCCTTGAAGTAGCTATCCACGATCACGGGTATTGCGGGGTCACCCTCCATGGTAAATGTCTCGCGGCCGTAGAGCTCCCAGCGTGGCAGCCAACCCCACTCCTGGCTCATGGCAACCATCGAGCGTATCATATCTGTCTGCACCTCGGGGTAGACTAACGTAAGTAGCTGATGAACATTGCGGTAGGTGTCCCACAATGAGAACACCGTATAGCGGTCGTAGCCCACAGCCACGCCCGTAGCGCCCGACTCCATTGCGGGGTACTCGCCATTGACATCGCTCACGATGTTGGGGTGCAAGAGCGAGTGATATAGCGCAGTGTAGAAGATAGTGCGGTCATCCTCCGTGCCACCCTCGACGCGTATGCGACCAAGTGCCTCGTTCCACTTCGCCTGTGCCTCTGTGTGCACACTATCAAAGTCTCGCATGCCAACCTCTGTGTCGAGATTTCGGCGGGCGTTCTCTATCGAGACATACGATATGCCGACCTTAACCACGACCTCCGCGCCTGGCTCAAGGTTGCCGAGCTTGAAGATAGCGCCTATGTCGTCACCCATTATCTCGCGCGCGTAGTTATTATATAGCTTATATTCGCCGCTATCGCCCGACCATGCCGCCTCGATGCCCGTCATCTCGGGCTGTAGTTTCCAGTAGTTCACACTCTCGGCGGGGTGCGAGATGCGCACAACAAAATATATGGGGAATACAGCCTGATTGGTGTAGCAGAAGGTGCCCAAAAGGCGCATGCCCTCGACCTCTGTGCTGCTCACGCGGCGAAGCATCGCTCCCGACTCGTTCGAGAGGGCTGTGCCGAGGTCCACTATAATATTTGCCTCTCCGCCATCCTTGAAGGTGTAGCGCTCGACCGATGCGCGCTCCGTAGCTGTAGCCTCGGCACGTATGGCGAACTGGTCGAACGTTGTGGCGTAGTAGCCAGGTGTAGCCACCTCGTCGCTATATGTCGAGCCGCGCTTGGTGCGGTCTGCCTCGGGTGCTCCCGTTGTCGCCATGGTGATTATAGCACCCAACTCGGGACAGCCCACACCACTCAATGCGCCATGCGCAAAGCCTACACTATACTTGTTGCGGATGTCGTAAGGCGTACTCCACCAACGGTTATCCTTGTCGAAGCGATTAAGTTCCGAGCCAGTCACATTGAACGGCACAGCTGCAATCATGCCATGTGGCACAACAGCACCTGGGTGCGTAGCCGAGTAGTCTGCAGTGCCGATAAATGGGTCTACCCACTCGGTGTAATCTCTCCTCTCCTGCGCCGAGAGTGTCAGGCACGAGAGCATAAGTGCTATTATCGAAAGTCGTAGTTTCATAATTAATAATTATAGGCCGTTGATTGATACAGGTGTTATTTTACCCTTTATTACCATTAGGTAGCCACCTCCTGCGGCCATATCTACATCAATTTGGAGGTCGGAATATGTTTTGAATTTCTTGAAGTCGATAGATATATGCTGATAGTCTGTGCCATCCTCCTCGGCACGAGCTCCATCAACGTATAAATCAATAGACTCATACTCTATGCTTATCGGGATGCACACTGTTACGCGTCTCGGCTCATTGCCATTGAGGCCTGCCTTATATGAGATGCCCTCTTGAATGTCACTGTACCAACACTCTACATACTCGCCAATAGCGCCATCGGTAATTTGGCGTTTTGTGCGCAACGCAGTGGGCATCGAAGCGATAAGGCGTGCAAACTCGGGCTCTTTCTCGTAGTTCGTTGGTGAGTCGCAGAGCATCGTTAGCGGTGCATCGTAGATTATGTACATCGCCAACTGATGACAGCGCGTACCCTGACTCATGGGGCGTGAGTAGTCGGGGTAGTAGTAGCCCTTGGCAGCGTTGCGCATAGCACCCTGTGTGTAGTCCATAGGACCCGCTGCGCCACGGATAAATGGCAGGGTCACATCGTAGGTTATCTGGTCGTGCTCTGCGCCGAGCCACTTCATCGTCTCAAGACCATGTACACCCTCAAAATTGATAGCATTGGGGTAGGTTCTATTGAGTCCAGTAGGCTTGTAAACACCGTGATAATCAACAAGCATATGGTACTTTGCAGCTATCTCGGCAACATCGTAGACAAACTCCACCATCTCCTGGTCGTCGCGGTCGAGGAAGTCAACCTTCCAACCCTTAACGCCCATCTCGGAGTAGTGTTTACACAAGCCCTCGATGTCGCGGTTAAGTGCCCAGTAGCCTGCCCAAAGGATAATGCCCACATTGCGCTCGGCAGCGTAATCTACAAGCTCCTTAACGTCGATTTCGGGCACTACGTTATAGAGGTCGGCCTCGCCCTTTACTGCCCAGCCCTCGTCAAGGATAACATACTCGATGCCGTAGCGCGATGCGAAGTCGATATAATATTTATAGGTCTCGTTATTGATACCAGGGGTGAAGTCTACGTCCTCCAAGCCCCAGTCGTTCCACCACTCCCAGGCTACCTTGCCAGGCTTAATCCATGAGGTATCCTCCAAGCGGCACTCGTCAGCAAGCTCCCACACAAGGTCGTTATTCGCCAATTCGCAATCCTCCTCGCCAATAGCCACCACTCGCCAAGGGAATGAGCGAGAGCCGTGGCACTCGGCGATATAGTTGTGGCGCGACTTTACCATGCCCTGCAACATATTGTGACCACCTTGCTCCACCTCCTTGGGACGTGGTGCAAACTCGGTGTCGAGGACTCCATCGCCATCCCTATTTGATAGGAACATACCAGGATAATCTTCGAGGTTAGACTCTGATATCCATAATTTTAGGTCGTTGCGTTCAACAACTATTGGCGCGAATATCAAGCGTCGCCAGTCGATATCTTTGAGGGATGTGTAGGTGTAGGTATTCTCGAACGATGTTTCAAACTGCGTAGCGTAGTCCGATGTCGCATCGGGGCGGTAGTTGACGTATGGAATCCACGCATTGTCCTCGCCATCGAACGAAAACTCCGCCAACTCATCTATAATCATATAGTCGCTCTCGATGGTTGAGATAAAGCGGTAGGCAACACCATCGACGTGTGAACGAAGCTCGACACTGTAGTCTCCAAAGTTTATAATAGCTCCGTCGTACTTCTCACCATCAATACGCTCTACTTCGGCACTCTCAATGCCCTCGCCCCACACTCCTCGGTCGGTTGTCATGGCGAGTCGTGAGGGGGCGATAACCTCCTCGTAGCCTGAATGCTTATCAACACGATATACAGACCAGCGCAACGTACCATCGCTCCAGTCAAGAATAATGCGGTTTGACAACCAAGGGTAAAGGTGGCAGTCGATATGCACGCTACGATCCTGACCATAGGTAGCACCTATGGCAAATATCAATAGAGTGAATATAGCAAACAACCTTCTCATAATATATTAGCCCTTAAGGTTTTACTTCTTCTCCGCAGTTGAGAGTAGTCCGCATGCCGCCTCGATATCCTCGCCACGCGAAGCACGCAGAGTGGTCTGTATACCGCGCTTGGTAAGCGTGTCGCGGAACTCGATAATCTTCTCTAATTCGGGCGAGTAGAAAGGTGAGTCTGGAATCTTGTGGAAGCGGATAAGGTTGATGCGACACTTAATGCCGTCGAGCAAGCGCGATAGCTCCTTGATATGGCGGAACGAGCAGTTCATGCCCTCCAAAACGATATACTCGAATGAGACGCGGCGCTGATGCGTAAAGTCGTAACGACGCAAGATGTCGCACACCTCCTTAATAGAGTATGCATTCTCGATGGGCATAATCTCCTTACGCTCCTCTGAAAATGGGTTATGCAGTGAAACTGCGATATGCACCTTCGACTCATCGAGCAACCTCGGTAGTGTCTTTGCAACGCCCGCAGTAGATACAGTGATGCGCGTAGGTGACCACGCCATACCCCACTCCGAGGTGAGGATGTCGAGCGTGCGCATAAGGTTGTCGATGTTGTCCAAAGGCTCGCCCATACCCATAAAAACAAGGTTGGTGAGCTTGTCGCGCTCGGGAATGGAGAGCACTTGGTTTATAATCTCCGTGGCGGGGAGGTGGTGACGGAAGCCCATGCGACCCGTAGCGCAGAACTTACAACCCATTTTGCAACCCGCTTGTGACGATACGCAGAGCGTCATGCGCTCACCATCGGGGATGAGTGCTGACTCGATATACTCGCCCTCCGAGGTGCGGAAGAGGTACTTCTTTGTGCCATCGGTGGATGTCGAGACCTTGAGGGGTGCAGATAGTCCGAGCTGGCAACGCTCCTTGAGGCGCTCGCGAGCTATTTTCGACAGGTTTGTCATCGCATCGATGTCGGTGACGAAGCGCGTATATAGCCATCCAGCAATCTGCTTGGCAGCAAACTGTGGCAACTCAAGCTCCTTACACAGAGCCTTAAGCTCCTCGAGCGACGAGCCATAGAGGCAGGGTTTTATATTCTTTGTCATAGGGTTTCAACAACATTACTGACTACAAAATTAATAAAAATTAAATATTTTTCAGCCTAAAATGATTTTTTTTGGAATTTTATATATATCTTTGCATAGTGTAGTGTGCACATTATGCGCGCGTGCGTTACCCAATGGGTGCAATTGATTAAGGGGCGAGAGCTTTGATGTTGTGTATAATTGGGTTCTTGTACCAAGGTAAGTAATTAAAAACTAAAAAAATATAAATTACATGGAAGTTAAAAAATCTCCACACGTTAACCTTCAGTCATACAGACTCGTATTCTTGTTGATTGGTTTGGTAATTGCATTGGGTGCTACTGGCATCGCATTCATGAGTAAGTCAAACGTATCACTTGGTGAGTATACCCCTCCCAAGCCCGAGACTACCGAGGTAGAGCAGATTGACAACACTCGTCAGGACATCCCCGAGCCCGAGGTACAGCCCCAGAAGGCACAGGCACAGGTTGTAACAGATGTGCTTAACATCGTGTCAAACGACCAGAAGATTGAGACAAACATCGTCTTTACTGATGACGCTGACGACTTCGACGACTTCGACATCGTAATCGAGGAGAAGGAGGAGGAGATCGAGGAGGAGGAGATCTTCGTAACCGTAGAGGAGATGCCTACATTCCAGGGTGGTGGTCTTCCCGAGTTCCGCAACTGGGTACAGTCACACGTTAAGTATCCACAGATTGCTCTTGAGAACGGCATCCAGGGTAACGTAGTTATCCAGTTCGTTGTAGGTCCTGACGGCAAGATGACAAACTTCAAAGTTCTTCAGTCACCCGATAAGACCCTCTCTGATGCAACTATCGCAGTTCTCGAGGAGGCTAACAAGCTTAAGAAGGGCTGGAAGCCTGGTAAGCAGCGTGGTAAGGCTGTGAAGGTATCATTCACATTGCCCGTTAAGTTCGCTATCCAGAACTAATAATATAGTTTTAACTTAACTACAAGTAACGCACGGAACGGGTATGTTGTCGTGCGTTACTTATTATATATAAGGTATAGATACATAGATGAAAGAGGATAAGGTAAGCATAAAACAGCGCCGCGAGGAGCCACTACCTACGGTTGAGGAGCGCGAGACGCGCGCCGTGCTTGTTGCCGTAATTCGCGACAGCCAAAACCCAGCCACCGCCATCGAGTACCTCGACGAGCTCGAGTTCTTGGCCGAGACGGCAAACATACACAGCGTGAAACGCTTCACACAGCGACTTCCACAGCCGCTCTCGAAGATATATGTAGGCCCAGGTAAGCTCGAGGAGATTGCCGAGTGGTGCAAGGAGAATGAGATAGATGTAGCCATCTTCGATGACGAGCTATCTCCCGCCCAAACCCGTAATATCGAGCAGGTTATGCCCTGCCGCATCATGGACCGCACACGCCTCATCCTCGACATCTTCATGTCGCGCGCACAGACCGCCTATGCCAAAACACAGGTGGAGCTTGCCCAGCACGAGTATATGTTGCCACGCCTTGCGGGCTTGTGGACCCACCTCGAGCGTCAGCGCGGTGGCACAGGCACGCGTGGTGGTGCTGGTGAGCGCGAGATTGAGACCGACCGCCGTATCGTGCGCAACCGCATAGCGAAGCTTAAGGAGGACCTCAAAAAGATTGACCGTCAGATGGCTGTGCAGCGCTCAAATCGTGGTCAGATGGTGCGCGTAGCATTGGTTGGCTACACCAACGTTGGCAAGTCGACACTCATGAACCTGCTCTCGAAGAGCGAGGTGTTTGCCGAGAACAAGCTCTTCGCTACTCTCGACACCACTGTGCGCAAGGTGGTCTTTGACAACCTACCCTTCCTCATGTCCGACACCGTAGGTTTCATCCGCAAGCTCCCCACCGAGCTTATCGAGTCGTTCAAGTCGACACTCGACGAGGTGCGCGAGGCAGACCTTCTGCTTCATGTCGTAGACATCTCGCACCCTGGCTTCGAGGACCAGATTGCGGTGGTTAAGCAGACGCTTGCCGATATTGGCGCGGGTGACAAACCCACATTCTTGGTTTTCAACAAGATAGACGCTTATACATATACTCCCAAGGAGGAGGATGACCTCACCCCCGCAACCAAGGAGAACATGTCGCTTGACGACCTTAAGAAGAGCTGGATAGCCAAGGCTAACACCCCCTGCATCTTTATCTCGGCACGCGAGAAGACGGGCGTAGACAAGCTACGCAGCGACCTATATGGCATGGTGCGCGAGATACATGCGGGACGCTATCCCTTCAACAATTTCTTATACTAATGCATTAACAAACAACACGATACAGCTATGGTAAAAGTACTTAACCACGAGAACACCATCCTCAACAAGTTCCTCGCCCAGATGCGCGACAAGAACGTTCAGGGTGACTCTATGCGTTTTCGCCGCAACATGGAGCGTGTAGCAGAGATTATGGCATACGAGATATCGAAGAAGCTCAACTACAAAACACGCATGGTCGAGACTCCACTGGGCATTGCTGCTGTCGAGGAGATCTCTGACAAGGTGGTTATAGCTACCATTTTGCGCGCTGGTCTACCCTTCCACCAGGGCTTCTTGAACTACTTTGACGACGCGGATAATGGCTTTGTATCGGCATATCGCAAGAGCCGCCCCGATGGCTCGTTCATCGTCGATGTGGAGTATGTGTCGACATCATCACTCACCGATAAGACCCTTATTTTGGTTGACCCCATGCTTGCAACGGGCACATCGTTGATGCTCGTTTACGACGCACTTATTCGTCGTGCGGGCGAGCCCAACCACACCCACTTTGCCGCAGCCTTTGCTTCGGAGCAGGGCGTTGAGTATGTCAAGAAGCACACCAATCCCGAGAAGTGCACACTGTGGTGCGCAGCTGTGGATGAGGAGCTTACGTCGAAGTCATACATCGTACCAGGCATTGGCGATGCTGGCGACTTGGCATACGGCGTAAAGCTCTAATAGAGAACAAAATAGTTTTATGAGGGACATGGTTTCACGCCGTGTCCTTTTTTGTTGTTTAAGTGTTCTTAAAGCATCTAAAAGGATCGTAAATAAAAATTTTCCCTTTGAACTCTTTGAACCTTTTAGACCCCTTTGAACACTCAAAGCATTTAATCCCACTCCCTCTTTTTCGAGAAAGAGAAAAAAATATTTCGCCGTTTGAAAAATTTTGCTTAACTTTGAAGATGCGTAATAGTGCGTAAACAAAAATAGAACAACAAACCTAAAAACTATACTAATTATGAGAAAACTACTTCTCGGTGACGAGGCTATTGCACAGGCCGCTATCGACTCTGGTCTATCAGGTGTCTACGC
>JAGBTW010000019.1 GCA_017631135.1 Alistipes sp. | reverse complement strand
GGCAAGGACTCGGCACGCTACTGGGTGCACAACAACATGATTAACATCAACGGTCAGAAGATGGGTAAGTCATTGGGCAACTTCATCACCCTCGAGCAGCTCTTCACGGGCAACCACCCCATCCTCGAGCAGGCATACTCGCCCATGACCATCCGCTTCTTCGTGCTCCAGGCACACTACCGCTCTACGCTCGACTTCTCGAACGACGCGTTGCAGGCTGCGGAGAAGGGTCTCGACCGCTTGATGAAGGCTGTGGAGGCATTGTCAAAATTGAAGCCCGCGGATAAGTCTACAGCAGATGTTGCGGAGCTCGAGCGCCGCTGCAAGGAGGCTATGGCTGACGACATGAACTCACCCATGGTCATCTCTGCGCTCTTCGACTGGGTGCGCATCATCAACCAGGCTACCGAGGGCACGCAGTCGTTCACTGCCGAGGACCTCGAGACCTTGAAGGCTACTGTACACCGCTATGTGTTTGACATCCTCGGTCTACGCAACGAGAAGGCGGCAGATGCTGGTGGCAAGGATATGGTATCGCCCTTGGTGGATATGCTCCTTACGATGCGCATGGAGGCCAAGGCGAACAAGGACTGGGCTACATCGGACAAGATACGCGACAACCTCACCGCCATCGGCATCCGCGTCAAGGACCGCAAGGATGGCTTCGATTGGGAGATTGAGTAACAACAATTAGCAATTAGTAATTAGTAATGGGTTGATAATCAGCATTGTCATGTTGAGCGCAAGCGAAACATCTCCTCGCTGACAACACAAAACTATTACTCATTACTAATTACTAATTACTCACTAAAACATAGCATGGTTAACGCAGACCTAATAAACGACCTTAAGGCGCGTGTGGCGAAGCTCTCGGCATCCATCGATGTCGAGCAGCGCCGCATAGACCTGCAGAACGAGCAGGAGCGCACCGAGGAGCCCAACTTCTGGGACAACCCCGACGAGGCACGCAAGCAGCTCAAGAAGGTTGCCGACATCAAGGCTGCCATCGACGACTACGAGGCTGCGGTGCGCACCGTGGGCGACCTCGACCTTGTGCCCGACTTCGTAGCCGAGGGTGTGCTCACGGAGACTGAAGCCGAGGCGCAGTACCTCGCTGCGGTGGAGATAATAGAGAAGCTCGAGCTAAAGCAGATGCTCTCGGGCAAGGAGGACAAACTGGGCGCTATCATGGACATCAACGCTGGCGCGGGTGGCACCGAGGCGCTCGACTGGGCGCAGATGCTCATGCGCATGTACACGCGCTGGGGCGAGGCACATGGCTACACCGTCAAGGTTGCCAACTACCAGGCTGGCGAGGAGGTGGGCGTAAAGTCGTGCACCCTGGAGTTCGAGGGTGAGTATGCCTACGGCTACCTGCGCAGCGAGAGTGGCGTGCACCGCATGGTGCGTCTCTCGCCCTTCAACGCCAACAACAAGCGACAGACAACCTTCGCCTCGGTGTTCATATCGCCCGCGGTGGATGACTCCATAGAGATTAACATCTCGCCCGCCGACATCGAGTGGGACACCTTCCGCTCGAGTGGTGCTGGCGGTCAGAATGTCAACAAGGTGGAGACCGCCGTGCGCCTACGCTACCATGGTAAGGATGCAGAGACGGGAGAGCCCGTAGAGTTCCTTATCGAGAACATGGAGACACGCTCGCAGCTCAACAACCGCGAGAACGCTATGCGCATCCTGCGCTCGAAGCTCTACCAGCGCGAGTTGGACAAGCGCATGGCTACGCAACAGGCACTCGAGGCAACGAAGAAGCGCATCGAGTGGGGCTCGCAGATACGCAGCTATGTCTTTGATGACCGCCGCGTCAAGGACCACCGCACAGGCTACCAAACATCCAACGTCGACGCCGTAATGGATGGCGACTTGGACAACTTCATCAAGGAGTACCTACTACAATACTAATGCAACGAGCTCTACACATACTCTGCGCCGCGCTTATGCTCTTCGCGTGCCACAGCCATGCCGCCACACCCGACAATAGTGGTAGCAGCGAGGTCATTGTGGGTGCACGCGACACTGCCGCCTACATGCCCCTACTGCGCGATAGGCGCGTAGCGGTGCTGGCTAACCACACGGCAATGTACGACACCGAGCGCCACATAGTCGACATGATGCACGCCGAGGGTATCGATGTAGTGGGCATCTTCGCCCCCGAGCATGGCTTTCGTGGCTCTGTAGAGGCGGGGGCAAAAATTGAGGACGGCACAGATACGAAGACGGGCATACGCATTCTCTCGCTCTACGATGGCAACACACAGCGCCCCTCGGATGCTGTCATGCGCTCGTTCGACGTGCTTGTGGTGGACATGCAGGATGTGGGACTACGCTTCTATACCTATTATATATCTATGCTCCGCATGATAGAGGCGTGTGCCGACTTCGGTGCGGAGGTGGTGGTGCTCGACAGACCCAACCCCAATGGTCACTATGTCGACGGTCCCATCCTCGACATGAAGTACAAGTCTGGCGTAGGCTGGCTGCCCATACCCGTTGTGCACGGCATGACCATGGGCGAGATAGCCACAATGGCTATAGGCGAGGGGTGGACAAAGCCCGCAACGCTCACCGTTGTTAAGTGCCAGGGCTACGACCACACGACGCACTACGACCTCCCCATAGCGCCGTCACCCAACCTCGCCACGCAGCACTCCATATACCTCTACCCCACCACCTGTCTCTTCGAGGGCACGGTGTTGAGCATGGGACGAGGCACGGAGTCGCCATTTGAGATATACGGACACCCCAACCTCACGGGCTACGACTTTGCGTTCACCCCCGCACCCAATGCGGGCTCGGCAAAGCCCCCACACATGGGCAAGGTGTGCTATGGCAAGGACCTGCGCGACATACCCAACGAGGAGATATGGGGCAATGGGATAGACCTATCGTACATCATCGAGGCCTACCATAACCTCGGCTTGGGCAACGACTTCTTCACGCCCATGTTCGAGAAGCTCATAGGCGTAGCGTGGGTGCGCGAGATGATTATCGAGGGTTGCACAGCCCAAGAGATTGAGGCAAGGTGGACAAGCGAGGTAGCAGAGTTCAAAGAACAACGACGTAAGTACTTACTATACAGCGAATAACAATAAAAAACTTTATAACATGGGATTTTTCGACCTATTCAAAAAGAAGAAGACAGAGGAGCCAGCAACCGTAGCTGCTCCCGCAACCGCAGAGGAGGCAGCCGCCATTGCCGAGGAGCGCAAGGAGCAGGAGCGCATCGAGGCAGAGCAAGAGCGCATCGAGGCAGAACAGGAGCGCAAGGAGCTCGAGGCGGGACTCGAGAAGACCAAGGAGGGCTTCTTTGGTAAGCTCAAGCGCGCAATCGCAGGTCGCACGACGGTAGATGCCGACGTGTTGGATGACCTCGAGGAGGTGCTCATAACCTCGGATGTGGGCGTAGACACCACCGTCAAGATTATCGAGCGCATCGAGGAGCGCGTGGCACGCGACAAGTACCTCAACACCGAGGAGCTGCAATACATCCTCCGCGACGAGATAGCACAGCTCATGGAGGAGTCGCACCGCTCGACCGAGGACTTCGGCATCGAGGTCAAGGAGGGCACGCCCTATGTACTTATGGTTGTGGGCGTTAATGGCGCTGGCAAGACAACGACCATCGGCAAGCTCGCAGCACAGCTCACGAAGGCAGGTCGCAAGGTATACATCGGTGCTGCCGACACCTTCCGCGCCGCAGCCATCGACCAGCTCGCCGTGTGGGCAGAGCGCGCAGGAGCAACGATGATACGCCAGGAGATGGGCTCTGACCCCGCATCTGTGGCATTCGACACCCTACGCTCGGCAGTGGCAAACAACGCCGATGTGGTACTCATCGACACCGCAGGTCGCTTGCACAACAAGGTGGGTCTAATGAAGGAGCTCACGAAGATACGCAACGTGATGGCAAAGGTCATCCCCGACGCACCCCACGAGGTGATGCTCGTCTTGGATGGCTCGACAGGTCAGAACGCCTTTGAGCAGGCAAAGCAGTTCACCGAGGCTACACAGGTAACGTCGCTCACCATCACCAAGCTCGACGGCACAGCCAAGGGTGGCGTGGTCATCGGCATCAGCGACAAGTTCCACATCCCCGTGCGCTATATCGGCATCGGCGAGGGCATCGACCAGCTCAAGATGTTCGACCGCAAGGAGTTCGTACGCGCAATGTTTGGCGACGCTAAATAAACGATAGTAACATGAAGAAAATCAATATCATAACCCTCGGTTGTTCAAAGAACACCGTGGACTCGGAGCACCTCGCAGCACAGCTTGCGGAGTATGGCTACAAAATCGTGTTCGACAGCGACCGCACCGATGCCGACGTGGTGGTAATCAACACCTGT
>JAGBTW010000141.1 GCA_017631135.1 Alistipes sp. | reverse complement strand
TCGAGCAACATCTCAACAATTGCAGAACGCTCTGCCTTGGCTACATCAGCCACTGCAATCTGCTTGTACACCTGTGTTGCGTCAGGCTCAATGGCAATGTTAAGGAGCTTACGCTTCTCACCACGGTTGATGGCCGAAACCACACCGCTAACGGGAGAAGTGAAGAGGATGCGTGGATTGTTCTTATCGAAGAACAACGCGCTACCAGCCTCAACCTTGTCACCAACCTTAACCAACAGCTTGGGTGTAACGTTCTCGTAATCAAGTGGGCTTACAGCGTAAGACTTCGCCATTGGAGCATTCTCCACGCGAGCTTCTGCCTTGCCTACGAGCTTGATGTCGAGACCCTTACATAATTTAATGTTTTTCGACATAAAAACTGTTTGTTAGATTATAAGTTTAATTTAATAGTTTTATAGTGTAATTTTATCGCTTTCAAAACATTATAGCGTACCGATATACATTATAAAATGCGCACGAAGATACGCTTTTTTTTTGAAACACACAATCATTTCGAGCCATATTTGCATTTTGGTAGATAAATTAGTATATTTGTAGTCGAAGATGAACGAAGCAAACGAAATAATTGTGGACATCCACACGCATCATCCGCGCAGTGGGGTGCTCTCGCCAACAATGGCGGGCATACATCCATGGGATGCGGAGCGTGGTATAGCGCCTCCCGACTTTGCTAATTGCGACATCGTTGGCGAGACAGGCTTGGACTATGCTTGTGACGTGGACAGAGCTACGCAAGAGCGACTATTTCGCGAGCAGCTTGGCGCAGCAGAGAGGCTTCAAAAACCCGTTGTACTGCATGTGGTAAAAGCCTTTGAGCCAGCCGTTAACATAATTGCCAATTATAAAATAGAAGGCGTTGTGTTTCACGGGTTTATAGGCTCTGTGCAACAAGCACTCGAGGCGCTACGCCGAGGCTACTACCTATCGTTTGGAGAGCGTTCATTGCGCTCGTCCAAGACACGACAAGCGATAGTTGCAACACCCCTCGAGAGGCTCTTTTGCGAGACTGACGACAACCCCGCACTCGACATTGCCGAGGTCTACACAGAGGTGGCAGCAATCAAGGGAGTGACGCTCGCCGAACTAAAAAAGGAGATATACAAAAACTATAAAACACTATTTAGATTGTAATGAGCAACTGGTTAGAGAGAACGGAGTTATTGCTTGGGGAGGAGAAACTTAACATGCTGCGCAATGCAAATGTTTTGGTTGTGGGCGTGGGTGGCGTGGGTGCATACGCCGCCGAGATGATTGCTCGCGCGGGCGTGGGTCGCATGACCATTGCCGATGCCGACATGGTGTCCGAGAGCAACATCAACCGCCAGCTTGTCGCCCTACACTCTACCGTGGGACGCGAGAAGTGCGACATCCTTGCCGAGCGCCTCAAGGACATAAACCCCAAGTTGCAACTCACTGTTGTTAACCGCTTTATAAAGGACGACGAGACCAATGCATTGCTCGACAGCGACAAATTCGACTATATTGTCGATGCCATCGACACACTCTCTCCGAAGCTCGCACTTATCAAGGGTGCACTCGACCGCGGCATACCTCTTGTCAGCTCGATGGGCGCGGGAGCAAAGACCGACCCCACGCTGATGGAGATTAAGGATATAGCCAAAACGCACCACTGTCCCTTAGCGCACATGCTCCGCAAACGTCTTCACAAGATTGGCATAAAGCGCGGATTTTGGGCAGTATTCTCGCCCGAGCCCGTACGCGAGGGGGCGATGATTTTATGCGAAGAACAGAACAAAAAGTCGAACGTAGGCACCATATCGTACATTCCCGCCATGTTTGGCATAGGCTGCGCCTCGGTTGTTGTGCGCGACCTTGTGGGAGAATTTCGGCGAAATGACCAAACTGAATAATCTAAAATTAAAATAATGAGTATATGAGTAAAATAGTCTTTTTGGATGAGTACAGCATCGCAGGACGCGACCTCTCATCTATAACATCGCAGGGTGAGTACACTGCATACGAAAACACTCGTAAAGAGGAGGTTGTAGAGCGCCTCAAAGGTGCCGATGTAGCAATTACAAACAAGGTGCTTATCGACGGTGAGGCTATGCGCCAACTTCCTGACCTTAAATTGATTTGCGTAGCAGCAACAGGCATGAACAACGTCGACCTCGAGGCAGCCAAGGAGCTCGGCATCGTGGTTAAGAATGCTGTGGGCTACTCGACAACCTCGGTTGCCGAGACGACCCTCGCTTCGGCACTCGCCCTTGCGCGCAACATCGTTTATTTCGACGAGTACTTCCACGATGGTCGCTACTCGAAGGCCGACCGCGCCTTCTGCTACGACCGCTTCACCTTCGAGCTTCGTGGTAAGAAGTGGGGCATCATTGGTCTTGGCAACATCGGTCGCGAGGTGGCACGCCTTGCCACAGCCTTTGGTTGCGAGGTGCGCTACTTCTCTACCTCGGGTGCAAAGCGCGAGGAGGCATACCCCGCAATGGAGCTTAACGAGATGTTGGAGTGGTGCGACATTCTTTCGGTGCACTCTCCCCTCAACGAGCGCACACGCGGTCTTGTGGGTCGCGACGAGCTTAAGCTCATGAAACCCACATCGTTAGTTATAAACGTGGCACGCGGTGGCATCATCGATGAGGCGGCACTTGCCGAGGCACTCGACAATGGCTGGGTGGCAGCAGCAGCGCTCGACGTATTCTCCGTAGAGCCACTCCGCGAGTCGCCCCTATACAACATCAAGGACCGCTATCGCCTCTTGGCATCGCCCCACAACGCTTGGTCGGCAGCCGAGGCCATAGACCGCCTTATAGAGTGCGTGGCAAACAACATACGCACATGGCGAGAGGGCAGATAAGAGCCTTCGTCGCACTCGTCGTCGCAACACTACTTGGGGCTACGCAACTACATGCCGAGAGCCCCAAGTGGCGCGATGCGTTGCATCATAATATATCCGTAGAGGTGCGACCCGCCTACAACATAGTGTCGCACTACGCCATGCGCCCCGAGGGCAAGCCCCTAAACAGCACCCTATCGTTTCATGCGCGCTACAGCTTCAGCTTTAGCCCCGAGAGCCGCATAGGAGAGCTCTTTCCAAATGCATATCAGGGCATTGGCATCGCCTCGTACACCTACTTCAACCACGAGCTTATGGGCTCGCCCATGGCGGTATATATCCTTCAAGGTGCGGAGATTGGCGAGATTGTACCACGCCTAACCTTGGGTTACGAGTGGAACCTTGGTTTCTCGTGGGGATGGCACGCCAACGAAGCTATGAACTCGCCACGCAACGTGCTTATTAACGTGGCGCTACCCCTCGCGTGGCACATAACCGATAGCTGGACACTATCGCTTACGCCCGACTACACACACTTCTCGAATGGCGACACATCATTCGCCAACGCGGGCTCAAACCTCTTTGGCGTGCGCCTTGGCGCTACATACAACATCAATGGCGCGCACACTCATGCCCCCGCAAGGCGCTATATATCACCCAGCGCACAATACTCCGAAAAGAGCTTTGCCCAGCGCATGACATACGACATCGTAGCCTATGGCGGCTGGCGCGCAGACCGCTTTACAGATAGTGGTAAGTTCTATGTCATAAACAAAGCATTCCCCCTCGGAGGCATCAATTTGCAGCCCATCTATCATCTTAACGACCACTTTGGCGTGGGCGCTTCGCTCGACATACAGGCCGACAGCAGCCTCAACCTCTATGGCGCAGAGATAGACCCTACGAATGGAAATATCACCTACTCGCGCCCCCCGCTATGGCAGCAATTGGAGGCGGGAATTTCGGTGCGCGGAGAGATTAGCGCGCCCATCTTCACCCTGGGCGTCGGCTTGGGATACAACCTCCTTGATACGGGCTACGACGCAAGCCGCCTATACACCACCTTCTCGCTCAAGACACACATCACTCGCCAGCTGTTCCTATATATCGGCTACCGCTTCAACAGCACCCAATACACCCACAACTTGATGTACGGCATAGGCATCAGGCTGTAACTCACAGATCACAAAAAAAAGAAGAGATGGCTAAAAAGTAAAATAGCCATCTCTATTACTTAAGAGGTTGAATACCTTATTCCTTCATGAATTTGGGTCTTCCAAAGTTAAAGCCAAGACCTATATAAGCATTTGCCGACTTCGCATAGCGGGGAAGTGATGGCTGCATGCCGCCAATGGTAGGACCTTTAACCCAACGTGCATCGATGAAGTCTACACCTGCATAGAGGTTGAGTGCGCAGGGGTGGAAGTTGATGGCACAACCAAATATGCCGAGGCGGTTCTTATTCACAAAGGTGTGGCTCACGGTTGCCGAGATCCAATTTGTGGGGCGGAAGTTTACCGACGCGATAAGCTCCGAGTAGGTCAAGACGTTGCAATATTTGGTGTGCGACAAGAGACCCACAGCAATGCGGTTTTGCAAGAAGTTGTACTCTGCACCCACATTGACAGAGAAGTTGAGCAGTGTAGAGTAGCCCTGGGCATACTGCGCATTAACAACGCCCAAGTCAAAGTCCATCTCGGTGAGCATCTGTGCAGTCTCGAAGTCGAAGCCGTTGAAGCCAAAACCACCGTCGATAGTACCCGCAACATGTGTATTAGGACCCCACTTGATGAAGCCGAGGTCGGTGATAGCTGCCGACACCTTGAGGTGGTCGTTCAAGAGGCGCACCTCCGCACCGAGGTCCACCGCGAAACCATAGTTCTTGAAGCTACCGAAGATATGACCCATGTTGAAGTTGAGCATGTCACCCATCACCATATCGTCGCTACCCATCTTGCTGTTGTCGAACATGATGCCATTTGCGCGCCATGAACCACTCATCTCAGCTTTGATATAATCGGGGTTAACATCAGCCGTGAGCTCGCTAAACTGACCATTTAGCGTTGCTACACCAACCAAGAACTTTGCCTTTACACCCACGTTGATGTGGTCACCCAAGCGGAATGATGTGCCGACATAAGCATCGAGATATGAGGTAGCATCAAACGCCGTATTGCCGAGGTCGTAGATGCCATTACCGAGCGACTTCAACGCCTTGAAGAGATCCATAGACATCGCCATGTTTGCCGCCATGTTGGCATTTAGACCAAAGGTCCAGAAGGTCTTACCCGTATAGAAGCCTACGCCCAACAGGTTTATCTCCGTGTCGAGCGACAAGTTACCCTGCGAGGGGAGCTTACCCAAGAACTCATCCGCCGTAACCGAGCCATGGAACGCCGTCACAAGCTGGTTATCGCGCTGGAAGAAGAAGTTGTCGATAGACAAGAAGTTAGAGCTCAAGTTCAAGCCCACGCCACTCATGCCAGGCAGGGCGATATAGCCGCGCGTGGGTGCAAGAGCGGGGTTAAGGCTATTGCGGAAGTACGAGCCCTCCATGAAGTATGATGTGCGCGACTGTGCCGATAGACCACCGACAAGCGCAAACGCCGCAATAATTGTTAGTAGTATCTTTTTCATTGCCTTACACTTATTACTGTTCAACAGGGAGATTTAGCTTCTCGAGGTCGATGGTGATGCCACCAACAAGCTCAATCTGCAATTTAACACCTATGTATTGGTCGTTATTCAAGGGCACAGAGCTGTTCTCTGCCGCCGCACTTGTTGCTGCGAGTGACAACTCAATAGCGTCAATGTCAGCGACATTCGACACCCTGCCATCCTTGCCCAAGTCGAGCAAGAGGCGCACGACGCTCACCGCGGGAGTAACGCCATCCGACGAACCACAAATCTTTGCATCCTCGTCGATAACAACCTGTGACGCTGTCACCTCGCCATTAACATCCTTGAGCACAATATCTGCAGCGAGCTCCAAAGGAGTGGTATTTGTCACCGTAGCGATAAGCGTAACATCGCCCACCTTGATGTCATATCCCGCAATGGTCTCGAACAAGGGGTTCAAGCCATAAAGCGCACCATTATAGTATACCTCGAGGCTATCATCCACCTCGAAGGGAACTAATATTTTGTAGTCATAGCTTATGGCAAGCGTGTCGCTAACATGAATTGTATGCTCCTTTGTAGAGTCCACGCCAATCTCGAACTTGATGTTTAGCTCCTCGGGCATCTTGCCGAGCAAGAGCTTTGTAACATCGCATGGCACAAACGTATAGATGGAGTCGTCATACTGGCTACGCAAGCTCTCGTGAGCGATGATAAGTTTGACATCCGCAGGGCGTATCGTGCCATTGCGATACTCCGCAGCATTGATAAACACATTATTAAAGCTAACCTCGTTATCCGCTACAGCCACACCATCAGAGTAGGGTGTGATAGAGCCTTTGAGCACCGCCTCCATGGTCAAGGGGTGAGTTATGTCAACCTCGATTACGGGCTTAATACCCAAGCCCTCTATCTGCATATTGAACTGGTCGAGACCCGCGAGCTTGAACTGCTGCTCCATCTCGTAAGCGTAGTCAACACAGCCTGTTACAGACTCTATGTTGAGGTGTACCTCCTCGATGCCGACGCTAAGTATAAGGTCCTCATCGTGCAAGAGCGACCCCACGCCAATCTCTGTTCCCTCAACGAAGTGTGCAACGATGTAGGGGCTAAAGTCGATGGTCATCTTGCCATACTTATCGGGCTGTAGACCCTCTGCGCCAAAGTCGAAGGCATCGAGAGCAATCTTCACACCCTTGTCGAGCAGGGCGATGTTTGTTGTGAGCACACCCGTAGCCTCGTCGTAGGTGTAACCGCTATTACCCGTATTGTGCATCTTGAGGAACTTGGGGAGTGTCACTGCCACCTCGATGTTCTCGGTCAAGTCACCCATCCACGACAAGCCGTGCGCAAAGAGCGAGATATAGGCACTATCATCCTGCTTCATATCCACGCGGCTAATCTTCAATAGCTCCTTGGGAAGACCCGAGATTTCGATGGGACTGCTATTTGCTACGCCACACTCCACGATGTTCACATCGCCATTCAGAGCCACCTCGGCATCGGCGAGCTCAAAATCTGCCGACACCTCCAAATGAGGCATCTTATTCAGCTTGACATATCCTGGCTTGGGCTGAATTTCGAAGTTCATGTCGTAGGCAAGTGTGAGAGGAATATCGAGGTGGTGCTCCTCGTCAAGACCCGTTGTGTTTGTTAGGCTCTCGACATAGACTGCAAAGTCAATATACTCGGCACCCTCCTCGATGGTATACTCCGCCTTGTAGATATTGCCACTATTCTCGATTGCGTTATTCTCGGCATCAAGAATCTTGAACTCGCCACCCGTAAGCGTAAGGTTTACGTTGAGCATACCGCCACCATTTATGCTCGCAAGGTCATTAAGGTGGAGGCGCAAGTGAATGGGCGCACCAGTGTGGTTATTCTCGATATTCTTGAAGATAAGCTTTGTGATGTTGTCAATCTCCTTGGGCACCTCAAAATCGATATGGAGATTTTCATCGTTAAACTCCTTCATAAACTCGCAACCAATAGTTGGCAAGTCGATGCCCTCGGGGATGTAGTAGCCAAAGTCCGAGATGTCCATGCCTGGAACAACATAGTTATCAAGACCCTTAATCTCGAGGTCTTCCTCCTCGTTGATAACCACGTCCACCATTTCGAGTTCAAACTTTGGGTAATCAACCTCAAATACGCTCTCGATTTCGGGTATGGTGAACTCTGTGGTGATGCCCTCAACACTCACCTCTCCACCCTCGCCCTCGAAGCTATAGCGGAGGTTACCCTCTTCATCGGTCTCAAGACCAACAATGGTCTGACCACCCAACAGGTCGCCAATAGACCTATCTTTGAGCTGACCCAAAGGCAAGGTCGTAGTTCCGCCACCAAGGGTGACCTCTTTTGACACGTTGTCGAGATTGAAGCTCTCGTCGACACATGCTACAAATGCGATAGCGCATACCGCACCAATGATGCGATAAGCATAATTTCTTAATATCATAAGTTATAATTGTTTGTTTCTGTGCACGGTTATGTGTGTAAAACCACACAAATATAAAAAATAAAAACGGAACTTACAACACAAAGCCCCCATTTTTTTCAATAATATATCACACATATTTCACACACTCCATCCCAACGCACAAAAGCCACCGCAAATAGACCAAACAGAACAACTAATAAGACATAAGGCTTATGCCGTTTTTTAGGGACAATAAGAGACTTAAGGGACATAAGGGATGATGCTATCATTGTTATCATTATGTCGGTCATTCTGAACGCAGTGAAGAATCTCCTAAAAGCCGACCATAGACAGCGTTTATAGTGTGTTGCGAGCGAGGAGATCCTTCACTTCGTTCAGGATGACAGTATTGAGCATCAGTCGTTTGCGTTGTCATCAACAGTTGATAGAATACTCTCTTATGTCTCTAAAAATAGTCAAAAAAAAGAAAACTGCCCGATTGAATTTCAGGCAGTTCCTTTGATGACAAGTTATATAATAGCCGATTTGATGCTTGCTAAATACAACTCTCTTTTTCTACTTGTTAAGCTTCGCCCATGTATCCTTAAGCGTCACAGTGCGGTTGAAGACAAGGTGGTCGGGTGTAGAGTCCTTATCAACATTGAAGTAACCAATGCGCTGGAACTGCAAGTAGTCGTAGGGCTTCGCATCAGCGAGATACTTCTCCACACAGCAGTTATTCAACACCTTAAGTGAGTCGGCGTTAATCATCTGCTGCATAGCCTCCAAAGCCTCGCAGCCTGTCTCCTTGCGGATAGCTGCCATCTCGTCGCGGGGGTTCTCGACCTTCCACAAGCGGTCATAAAGGCGTACCTCGGCCTTGATGCAGTGGTCGCAGCTCACCCAGTGGAGCGTGCCCTTAACCTTGCGGTTAGAGCCTGGCATGCCCGTCTTGGTGTCGGGGTCGTACTCTGCGTATACGGTAGTTACATTGCCGTTCTCATCCTTCTCGCAGCCTGTACACTTAACAATGTAGGCATTCTTAAGACGCACCTCCTGACCAGGGGTCATGCGGAAGTACTTCTTGGGTGCATCCTCCATGAAGTCCTCGCGCTCCATCCACAGCTCGCGGCTGAACTCGATGGTGTGGGTTGCAGAGTTGGGATCCTCGGGGTTGTCGATAGCCTCCATAGCCTCAATCTGACCCTCGGGGTAGTTGGTGATGACGAGCTTAACGGGGTCGATAACGGCGCTCACGCGTGTAGCACGCTT
>JAGBTW010000140.1 GCA_017631135.1 Alistipes sp. | reverse complement strand
TCCTGAGCCAGGATCAAACTCTCCATTGTAAAAAATAAATTGTTTATCGTTAGCTCAAATCTCAAAGGTATTGTTTGAAATTATCTCATAGGATAGATTAAACTTTAGCTGCTCAATTTCTTCAAAGAACTATATTCTATTACTAGAACTTCCGTTTTTCTTAACCACTCATTTTTTAGAGCGGAAAAGCGGTGCAAAGATAAACCATATTTTTGAAACTACCAAATTTTTTGATAACTTTTTTTTTCAAAAATATCTCCAAGAACCGTTTGGGCTACTCGCCGTTTTAAGGGCGAAAGCGGGTGCAAAGATATGGCATGTTTTTTGATTTTCCAAATCTTTTTAGAACTTTTTTAATATTTTTTATAAACTTTTTCACAGCCTAAAACTTCAACGAATGCTAACTATCTGTAAACCAACATAGACCATCTTACTACCCTTTTAGAGTACCACCCTACCAACCTCGCAAGCACATATTTCAGTCATACTACGCACACCTATATTTATATAATATGCAATGCGGGAAGCCACAAAAAAAAACTCCAAAGCAGGAACGCCTTGGAGTTTTTTTTTAGATAAATCAGCGACTATAGCTTAAATTCCCATCTCATCGATAAGCCACTCTGCGCCACCAACCTTGTCAACAACGAAGAGCACATAGCGGATATCGCAGATGATATTGCGGCAAAGAGTCTCATCGAACTCAATGTCACTCATCGTAGAGAGCCATGTACGGTCGAAGTTTACACCGATAAGTTCGCCCTTGCGGTTGAGTACGGGAGAGCCCGAGTTACCGCCCGTAGTGTGGTTTGTAGCGATGAAGCACACAGGAATAGTATACTTGCCATTAAGCTCGATACCCCAACGACCGTAATCCTTTGTTGCGTAGGCATCGCGCAATGCCTGGGGCACGTTGTAGTCATAAATCTCGGGGTTATCCTTCGCGATGATACCCTCCAAGGTTGTCTGTGGGAGGTGATACTCGCCATCGGCATACTCATATCCTGCAACCTTACCATAAGCGACACGCAATGTAAGGTTTGCATCGGGGAAGAAGGCACGCTCCTTATCCCACTCCATCAAAGCCTTGACATAGGGGCGGAACCAACGCTCAATGTCGGGGATGTTACTGAAGTTGCGGTAAGCATACTTCGACACATGGGCGCGCAAAGGAGCAATAGCTGCAACGAACTCCGCAACGGGGTCGTTAGCTACATTCTCGAAGTTGAAGCTCTCGAGACTGCCAAGTGTTGTATTTGCATAGATCCACTCTGCATAAGCAGCGCCACCACCATGCTGTGCGAGGAGCTGTGACAACTCGGGCGAGAAGAGTGCTGCATGCTTCTCGTATGCTGCGAGCATAGCTTTTGCAATATCGCGGTCTACGTTAACATCGAAGTCCTTATAGAAGAGCTCAAGAGCTGCGCGCTTCTCCTCGCACGAAAGTTTCTCATTATTAGCGATATATACAACTTGCGAGAGCTCTATACCGCGCAAAGACTCGTTGAAGAGTTCGTAGTGGAAGTAACCCTCCATATTGCGCTTGTAGGCTGCAGAGAGCGAGTCGAGGAGGTACGCCTTATCGGGGTTCTCGTTGCGGAAGCGCTCCTCGTAAGCGAGCTTTTTGTTGTATGTACCAAGGCGGTTGATACCCTTAACCTCACCCTGCCACTTCTTCCATGCATTGGCGATGTTTGCCTGCTTTGCAGCATACTTGATGCGTGTCTCGGCAGACTCTGCCTGTGCCGCACCGATGATGTCGAGGCGCTGTGTGCGAAGGTCAATCTTCGTAGGATCTGATGTCTCGGCAATGTACTTAACAGCATCAGAAGTGATATACTCCTGGGTGTTACCAGGGAAGCCGTAAATCATCGTAAAGTCTCCCTCGTTTACGCCCTTTGTCGAAATCTTGAAGTGACGCGCGGGCTTATATGGCTTATTATCAGCGCTATATACCGCGGGCTCGTTATTCTCATTCGCATAGATGCGGAAGATTGAGAAGTCACCCGTATGGCGTGGCCAAATCCAGTTGTCGTTGTCAGCACCAAACTTACCAATGGTAGTAGGAGGCGTACCCACGAGGCGCACATCGTTAAACTCACGATAGATGAAGAGGTAAGCCATGTTGCCGTAGTACATCGACTCAACGGTAGCGTGGAAGCCCACACCCTCGGCCTTTGCCTTTGCAATAATCTCCTCCTTGGTCTCACCCGCTGCGAGGCGCTCGGTAACCTCCTCCATACGAACAAGGATGTGCACCTTTAGACCAGGGCAGTACAACTCCTCGTCGTGGTTCATTGCCCAGAATCCATCGGTGAGGTAGTCGTGCTCAACGGTTGAGTGAGCCTGAATTGCGTCATAACCACAGTGGTGGTTAGTAAGGATAAGACCCTTCTCCGAGATAATCTCACCTGTACATCCGCCATCAAACAACACCACAGCATCCTTCATCGACGCCTTGTTGATTGAGTAGATATCCTCGGCAGAGAGCTTAAAACCTTTTGACTTCATGTCGTCGATACGCGAGGCGATAAGCGACGGAAGCCACATACCCTTATCCGCAAATGCGGTGAACGATGTTGCAACGAGCAACACAAAAATTAGTAGTGAACGTTTCATCTTTTGTATAGTATTAAATTTGATTTTCAAGGTTAGTAACACGATGGCAATCGCTCGATAAAGCACTCTAACTCACGACATAAGCGCTGCACGGGCAGTCCCATAACATTATAGAACGAGCCCTCGATGGACTCTATGCCGCAGTAGCCTATCCACTCCTGAATACCGTATGCGCCAGCCTTATCCATCGGGCGATAGTTCTCGACATAGTAGGCTATCTGCTCCTCCGTAAGTGGTGCGAAGCGCACCTTGCTGGTAGATGAGAAGCAACGCTCGTTATCCACCGAGCGAAGCGTAACGCCCGTCACCACGCTATGCTCGCGACCCGACAAGCGCGCAATCATTAGACGCGCCTCCGCCTCATCCGCGGGCTTACCCGACACCTCGTTGCCGAGCACCACCGTAGTGTCTGCCGTAATAAGGATGTCGTTCACACCGAGCGCATGGGGGTAGGCATGGCTCTTGAGCTGCGATAGGTATGCCGCCACATCCTCCGCAGGGAGGGTTGCGGGATAGACCTCATCGCAATCGAACTTTGGAGCCAAAGCATACTCTATGCCTGTTGCGCGCAACAACTCGCGGCGACGTGGCGATGCCGAGGCGAGGATAATGTTGAACGCCTTAAGTTTTTCGTGTAGTAACATAATCTTTGTATTATCCCCCAAAGTTACGCATTTTTTTGGTTTTGCAAAAAATAGTTTGTCGTTACAATAAAATTTAGTACCTTTACGCTACAAATATTAAGTAATAAGCATATGAGATTTTTACGCAACTACATTACCATAGCCCTGGCACTATGCATCGTATCGTGCAACCAGCATGAGCAGAAAGAGCCACTCCCAGAGTTTAACACCTTTGAATATGAGCTTATCGAGGAGGCGCGCTACAACATAACCATATCCTATGAGCGCATCGCTAACACCTCTGAAAGCGAGGCCTTTGCCCGCATCGACAGCATGAACTACCACACCACATTTGGCGAGTATGCCCTCGAGAACAGAGACCTAAAGAGTTCGGCAGAAAAGTTATCACAAGAGACTGTCGCAACAATGGAGGAGTTCAACATCGGAGAGATGATGTGCGAGATGCATCTCTACCAGGTGGCATCGCTTGTGCGCAACAATAGCGTTGTATGCTACGACACCGTCATGGAGACTAACTTCGGCGGCGTGCACCCCATCGTCAACCACACCTACGAGTGTTACGACCTCGCCTCTGGCAATGCCTACGACTTTGGCTACCTCGCCGATGGCGAGTGGGTCGAGGCGCTCCAAGCGCTCATCTACGATAAGCTTATCGAGGAGCATGGCGACAGCACCCTGCTCATATCGCCCTCGACAATGCATCTACCCCACGCCACCTATCTCACCGACACGGGCATAGCATTTCAGTTCCAACCCTACGAGATTGGCACAGCGGATATTGGCAGCGTGACGGTAGAGGTTAGCGACGAGGAGCTTGCGGCAACAGGCGCGCCATTAGTATGGTAACAACAAATGCAATATGCTAATATCAAACAATTTATAAAAAATAAATCTATGAAAAAACTATTAACACTACTACTGCTTGTTGGCGTGTCGTTCTCTGCCATAGCAGACGAGGGCATGTGGCTTCTGCCCTACATCAAGAAAATGAACGAGAAGGATATGAAGGCACATGGCTGCAAGCTTAAGGCCGAGGAGATCTACTCTGCCGAGAAGTCATCACTCAAGGATGCTATCGTAATCTTTGGTGGCGGCTGCACAGGCGAGATTGTATCACCCGAGGGTCTCATCTTCACCAACCACCACTGCGGTTACGACGCCATTCAGAAGCTCTCGTCTGTCGAGCACGACTACCTCGCAGATGGTTTTTGGGCTACATGCAACGCCGACGAGCTCCCCGCAGAGGGTCTATCGGTGCGCTTCGTGCGCCACATCTTTGATGTGACAGCCGACATCGTGGGTAACATTCCCTCAACTGCTTCGCAGCAGGAGTTCGACGAGATTGCCACAGCTAACAAGCAGGCAAAGATTGCCGAGCTCGAGGCGAAGTATCCTGGCTACGACATCATCATCCCAGGCTTCTTTGGCAACAACCAGTTCTTCGCTTTTG
>JAGBTW010000139.1 GCA_017631135.1 Alistipes sp. | reverse complement strand
GGGCCTGTCTCACCCATCTCCCAGAAGTTATCCTTCTTGTTACCACGAATGATGTGGTCCTCGGGCAAGAACTGCTTCCAGTAGTCGTAAGCCTCCTGGTCGAATGGCACGCCATCCTCCTCGCTACCCTCGAACACGGTAGCATACATACGGCTCTTGTCTAATTTGTAGACCTCGGTAAGCAACTCCCATGCCCACTCGATAGCCTCCTTCTTGAATTAGTCACCAAAAGACCAGTTACCGAGCATCTCGAACATGGTGTGGTGGTAAGTGTCGTGACCTACCTCCTCCAAGTCGTTGTGCTTACCCGATACGCGCAAACACTTCTGTGTGTCTGCCACGCGAGGGAACTTGCGGGGTGCGTTGCCAAGGAAAATATCCTTAAACTGGTTCATACCCGCATTCGTAAACATCAATGTAGGGTCGTTCTTTACGACCATGGGAGCAGAAGCTACAATCTCGTGCTCCTTTGTTCTGAAGAAATCCAGAAACGCTTGTCTTGCTTTATTAGAATCCATATATTTTGAGTTTATTTTATACCTATTTTTATACGCGGTTGCAAAATTACACAATTTACTTTAATTTTGCATCGTTAAACAAGAGATTTTTTAATATTTTTTATTTTTTACGAATGGGCCTCAATCGACTTCGCACACTCTTTGACTCTGTAATGCGCATGCCTTACGGCTATCGCATTATGCTACGCATCGTCGTCGCCCTCATAATTGCAGCCGCGAGTAACATCCTAATATCCTCATTCATAGACACTCCCAAAATATCAAAGATAAAGCGCGACAACCACCACCTTGTGAGAGAGTTCTCAATCCTACAAGAAAAAATCGCCGCCTCCGAGCAAACACTGCAAGATATTAAGCATAGGGACCACTATGTCTATAGACCGCTTTTGGGTATTGACACCATAACCGACCCAGAGATATTGCGCGTATACTCCGACTACAACGACGACAAATACGCCCCCTACGCCAACGACAAGTATAGCGAGCTAATCGTGAGTGGCTGGCGCAACCTCGACCACCTAACTCGCCAAACATACTACGCCTCTATATCGCTCGACAAGACACAAGAGCTGGCAACCAACAAAGAGGAGTTCTCAACCGTCATACCAGCCATCTGGCCTATAGACCGCACAAAGCTGCGAAGCGTAAGTAGCCTCTATGGCATGCGTCGCCACCCTCGCTACGGCACATGGCGCAAGCACGAGGGCGTAGACCTCGCAGCACCCAAGGGCACTCCCGTATACGCTACAGGCAATGCCGTTGTGTCGCAAGCATGCTGGCGACCAGGATACGGCAAGCTCATAGAGCTAAACCACGGCTTCGGATACAAGACACGCTACGGACACCTATCGAAAATATACATCAACGCGGGTGATAGCGTGACACGCGGACAGGTGATTGGCGAAGTTGGCAACACGGGCGTTTCGGAGGACTCTCACCTCCACTACGAGGTGCGCTACAGAGGCAACACCGTAAACCCCATCCACTACTTCAACAAAGATATGTCGCCCGAGGCATACGTTGAGCTAATGAACCAAATCGAGGAGTCCACAACAAAGAACTAACAAAATGGAGATAAACAAAAACATATCTACCACAACTTCAGGCTATAAGCGCCGCATACTATCCATATTGTTTCAAGCACTGATATGGTTAGGACTCGTCGTTATATGGTATCTCATATTGACATTTACCATAGACATGCCAAGAGAGCATAAACTGCGCCACTCGACAGACAAGCTACGCAGCGAATATGCCAAAATGTCAGACTATTACAACGAGATAACTCAAGTCATAGATAATGTCGAAAGGCGCGACGAGAATGTCTTTCGCAAGCTCTTTGAGTCCAACCCCTATGACCTTACCACAACAAGCGACAGCGAGCGCATCGTACTATACGAAAGCCTTGTCGATATGGACAACGACGAGTTGCTCGAAACACTTAACTTAAAAACCCAAAATGCGGTCAATCAGAACGAGTCACTCAAGGCATCTTACGTCGACATGATATATGCAATCGAAACTACACCATTATCAATAGATTGCATACCTGCAATTCAACCTGTCAACAATAAGCAATTAACGCTTCTTGCTGCGGGCAAAAAACCTTTAATTAACCCTTTCCATCGTGCTATGCGTGAGCACCATGGCGTAGATTACCTAATACCCGAAGGAACGCCTATTTTCGCCACTGCCGATGGTGTTGTGTTGTCGCTCTCGGAGAAGAACTCCACACATGGCAAAGCCATAACCATAGACCATGGTAATGGCTACCAAACCTCTTACAGTCACCTGCTCGACACACGCGTCAAGCGAGGACAAAAGGTTAAGCGCGGCGACATCATCGCCCTATCGGGCAATAGTGGTCTTTCGTTTGCACCACACTTGCACTACGAGGTCATCTACAACAGCATGCGAGTAGACCCCATTCACTACTTCTTTTTGGAGCTTAACGCCGAGGAGTATCAGCGCATGACACGAATAGCACTATCAAGCATGCAATCATTCGATTAATATGTCTTACATTAAGTTAATTCTACTCGACTTTGACGGCACTTTAGCCGACACTCGCAGAGCCAATGGCGAGGCCTACATCCAAGCATTGAGCGAGGTGGGCATACACATCACACTCGAAGAGTACAACGCCAAATACTTCGGCATGCGTTGTCGCGAGTTTCTGCGCGACGTGGGCATCGAGGACGACATCGCAGCGCGCAACTTGCGCCAGCGCAAGGTAGAGATATACCCCAACTACTTCGACAGCGTGACACTAAACACCCCTCTTTGGGATTGGTGCATGATGATGCGCAAGATGGGAGCAAAAGTGTGGATTGTATCTACAGGACACATAGATAACATACGCAATGT
>JAGBTW010000018.1 GCA_017631135.1 Alistipes sp. | reverse complement strand
TCACACCTCGACATCGCATCAAGCTACTTCAAGTATCTCTGCGAGGACTACGAGTATGACGATAGCGTAACCAGCGACATGATTTTGGCAGAGTACGAGCGCCTCTCACCCCTCTTTGCAGAGGTATCAGCAGAGGATGAGCAGTATCGCGACATGTTCGAGACAAGCTTCGGTACAAGTGGTGCTGCAAGCTGCGAGAACCTCGAGGCACTCTTCAGCCAGAAGCTCGCTGCTGACCCCGACAACGAGGCACTCCTTGCACAGGCTGTAGCTCTCATGTCACGCGCACAGTGCTCAAGCGACTTCTTCTTCGCAACTACAGAGAAGTACTACACCATCAAGCCATCATCAGAGACTGCATTGTTCCTTGCACAGGGCTTCAAGAACCGTGGCGAGAACGACAAGGCGTTGAAGTATCTCCGCGAGGCACTCGCAGTAGAGACTGACCCCGCAAAGAAGGAGCCTCTCTATGTTCAGATTGCTCTTATCGAGATGGCAAAGAACAACAACGCTGCTGCTATGGAGGCTGCACGCGAGCTTCGTGGCATCAACCCCGAGAACGGTTATGCATACTTCATCTTCGGTCAGTGCTACGCAGCTACTCCTTGTACAGATGATAAGCTCAACGGTGCTTCTGTATACTGGGCTGCATACGACGCTATGGCACAGGCTGTTAACCTCCTCAAGGATGAGCCCGAGGTACAGAAGGCTGCACAGCAGATGATGAGCGCATATCGCGCTGCATTCCCCGTACAGGAGTCTTGCTTCTTCGCCGAGCTCACAGCTGGCGACCGCTACACCATCCTTTGTGGCTACGCAGCGGGTCAGACAACAACCGTACGTTACCGCTAATAACGGGTGCATAGACGACTATAATCCATGCATCTAACGTTGAGAAGATATGCAGTGTTAGCACTCTCCATTGTGGGGAGTGCTACATTGCTATTCTCATGTAGCAACGACACCAAAACCACACAATATGACTATGAGACACTGATGACCGAGTCGAGCGAAAACCGCACCATCACGATGATGGAGAACGGCATGCTCTCCTACTCCTTCGTCACACCGCTCATGGAGGGATATAGCCTCGCAGCAAACCCCTATCAGGAGTTTCGCCGCGGCATAGACATGACAACCTACACCCAAGACTCCACAAACCTTGTAGATGCAACCATCAGGGCAAACTACGCCATATACTACGAAAATCAGAGGTTGTGGGAGGCAAAGGGTAATGTCATCATCATCAAAAATAATCGCGACAAGGGCGATACAACCGTAAAGAACCAAACGGAGATATACACACAACAGCTCTTTTGGAACGCTACGACAAAGAAGATATACTCGAATGTCGACACCAAGATTTTGCAGCCCGATGGCTGGCACTTTGGTGTAGGCTTTGACGCCGATGAGGACCTCAAAAACATCCACTTCCGCAAGTATAGCTCCGAGATGGAGTTTGACATGAGTCAGCCCACCCCCGAGGAGATAGAGGCCGAGAACAAGAAGAACGAGGAGGCAAATAGCGACGATAAAGACAAGTCGTCAAAGAGCGGAAAACAGAGTGGCTCAACAAAGGCTGAAAGAGGCGACAAAAACAACAATAAGGGCGGCAAAGAGGGCAAGGATAACAAGCCCAAAAGCAACACTATACGCCCAACAAATCAGCGAGGAAACGGCAGCTCTAAACCACAGGCTACATCACCCCGCTCGACATCACCCACATCGGCGAAATCCAACCGTAAGGAGCAATCTGGCAACGACCGCACAAACCTGCCATCGGCGGCAGTAAAGCGCCAGACGCCACCCGAGCAGACAAAGCTGCAGACGCAGGATTTCTCGTTGGACATGTCTACAAATAACTTCGACCTAAACAGCGACATCTCTACCTCTAAAAAGAGTAAGTAGGTGTGCTCCACTTGAGGGAGACACCATAGGGATTGTCTACTATAATAAAGAAACTATGTTAAGTATAGTCATAACAATTGCGGTGATGCTTATGTTCTCCGCTTTCTTCTCGGGAATGGAGATTGCATTCCTCGGGCGTAACCGTCTGCGCGAGGAGATAGACCGAAAGCAGAACCCCATGTTCAACTATATCGCAGACATCTTTTCGCGCAACTCCGACAACTATATAACCACGATACTCGTTGGCAACAACATAGCGCTTGTCATCTACTCTATGTCGATGTCGCTGCTGCTTGTCAGAGTGTTCAACATGGAGAACGCCCTGGCACAGACCATCATCTCGACAATCATCATACTCTTTGTGGGTGAGTATATCCCCAAGTCGGTTGTGCGTCGCAACGCAAACTTCTACTACTCGCTTCTCTCACCCGTCATCTACCTATTCTATATCATCCTCTACCCCATCACGCGCCTCTCGACGCTCATATCGTATGGTCTTATTCGACTTACGGGTCGACGCATCGAGCCCCGCGAGGAGCCTACGGAGTTTAACCGCGACGACCTTGTCTCGCTTGTCGAGGACGAGAATGTGGAGGTCAACGACGAAGAGGAGCAGGATATACGCCTATTCCAAAATGCATTGGACTTTGCAGATTTGCGCGTGCGTGACTGCATGGTGCAGCGCGTAGATGTCGAAGCCGTAGACCTCGAGTCTACATCTATTGCCGAACTTACGGAGCGCTTCGTAGAGACAAAATATTCACGCATCTTCGTGTGGCACGACACCATAGACAACATCATCGGTTATGTCAACTCGAAGAGCCTCTTTGAGCAGCCAAAGAGCATCTCGGACATACTCATAAAGACGATATATGTTGCCGAGACCATGCCCCTACAGGATATGCTCGAGACCTTCACCAAGCGTCGCGCAAGCATCGCTGTTGTGATTGACGAGTTTGGTGGCACGGCGGGCATCATATCTCTCGAGGATGTGCTCGAGCAAATCTTCGGAGAGATTGAGGATGAGCACGATGTGCAGGAGCTTATCGAGCGACAACTCGCCGAGGATGAGTGGCTTTTCTCGGCACGCCACGAGGTGGAGTACCTCAACGAGACCTACTCGTTGGGCATCCCCGAGAGCGACGAGTACGACACGCTGGCGGGCTACATCATCGCCGAGCATGGCGGCATACCCTCGGAAGGGGAGCAACTTGCGAACGACATGTTCAGCATCAAGATTGTCAGCCGCAAGCAGTCGCGCCTCGATGTTGTAAGCATAAAAGTGAACAAATAACGACACAACATACTCCATTGTAGCCCTCTATATGAGACAATGACAGGGTTATATGTATATTTTTTTAGAGATATTTAGCTCTGTTTAATAAAAAATTACTACCTTTGGAGGCTTAAACGGAATTTTAACAATAAAAAAATTATATTATGGCTTCATTAAACACATTAAGAACCAAGTACGGCATTGTACTCTCTGTAGTCATTGCACTCGTACTTGTTGCATTTATTCTTGGTGATCAGCTCTCTATGCGTGGCCGTGGCAACGCACAGATTACTGACAATGTAGTACTCACAATCGATGGCACAGAGGTTAAGCAGTCAGAGTACGCAAAGTATGTACAGGAGTATGCGATGGAGGGTGTTAACCCCGACTACACAGCACAGGCTGTTTATCACCGCATCGCATTCGACAAGTATCTTCACCCCGCATACGAGGCTGCAGGTTTGGGCTTCGTAGCTTCAGATGAGGAGGCTATGTTCGTTGAGTACACCAACAACATCCTTAACAACGACCCCACAGCGTTGAGCATGGAGAAGGCTGACTTCGAGAACGCTATCGCTTACAACTGGGAGCAGATGAAGGCTATGAGCGGTGGCATCGACGTCTCTACAACTCTTGTTAAGGCTACCAACACCTACGCTGCTGGTAAGTTCGCCAACAGCCTTGAGGTTGAGGAGGCACTCCGCAACGAGAACCTTACATTCGACGGTCACTATGTAATGTTGCCCTACGCAGCTATCACTGCAGAGGAGGCTACAAAGGCAGAGACTGACGCTTATGCCGAGGCACACCGCAAGGAGAACCCCAACTTTGGCGCACGCACAATCGCTTATGTTCGCTTCGACATCGAGGCAAGCGAGGAGGATAAGGTTGCTGCAGAGGAGGCTATCATGAAGGCTAACGAGGCAGTAAAGGCTGCTAATGGCGATGTTAAGGCTATCAAGAGCGCTATCCGTGGCGTTGACGGCAAGGTGGGTAACTATGTTGCAGTTAGCTCATTGAGCGAGGCCGAGGCAAAGGCTATCAAGGCTGGCGAGAACTATGGTCCCGTTCTCGAGGGTGACACTTGGAATGCAAAGTACATCGTTAAGAAGGTATCAGCACCCGAGAGCTTCACTTTCAGCGCTATCACAACCGAGTCACCCTTGGCTGCTGACAAGCTCGTTGAGGAGATTAAGGCTGTTAACGGCAACCTCGCAGAGATTGAGGCTGGTGCTAACGCAACTACCGAGACTGTGAAGATGGCTGCTTTGACAGAGCGTGACGCAGAGAAGTTCCTCAACGCAAAGGTTGGCGACGTGTTCACACACACAGTAAACAACAAGCCCGCAGTAGTTAAGATTACCGAGCTCGGCAAGAAGGATAACTTCGTTCTTACTGCAAACGTTGAGTACACCGTTAAGGCAAGCAACGAGACATACGACAAGATTGTTGCAGACTCAAAGAAGCTCTTGGCAGAGGCTGGCAAGAAGCCCGAGACATTCAACGAGGCAGCATCAAAGATTGGTAAGTTCCCCATGAACCGCGTAGTATCTCGTGGCACTAACCCCGCACAGGCATTCCACTCTGTAAGCGGCATCGAGGACTCACGCAACCTTGCAATCTGGACATACGACGCCGAGGTGGGTGACACAAAGAGCTGGACATCAAAGAATGTTATCTACGTTTGCATGGTTACAGCTATCAACAACGACAAGTATGTTGTTAGCGACGAGCGTCTTGCAAAGCGCGAGGTTGAGAAGGATAAGAAGTTTGCTGTTGCAAAGAACACTCTCGCTATGGATGCCTCTATCGAGGGTATGAAGAGCGGTAAGTTCAACGGCGTAAACTTCACTTCAGTTGCTGCTGGCGAGGCTAACGACCCCATCTTCGTAGGCGCTATCGCACGCAGCACAAAGAGCGGCGAGCCCACATTTGTTAAGGGTAACGCAGGTGTATACCTCTTCGTTGTTGACAACATCAACAACACCGAGGCTGCAAAGGCTGGCGTAGAGGAGAAGCGCAAGGAGATGAACGAGGCTGCAAAGGCTGACGTTAACCGCAACTTCGAGAACTACATGATGGACGGTGTCCAGGTGGTTGACAAGCGCGGTGCAAGCGAGTTGTAGTCGTTAATCACATAGACGAATTAGGGGCTGTCCATCATAGTTTAGGGGCAGTCCCTTTTTTTTAGGAACATTATCGCCACACATAAAAAGCATAAAACTAACCCGATGATTAGACGTGTAATAGGTATTGGCAATGCACTAACCGATATGCTTGTCAACCTCTCTAACGACAATGTTTTAGAAGAATATCAGCTTGCGAAGGGCTCTATGAGCCTCGTAGATAGCAAGTTGCAAACCGCCATCTCGAAGAGCGTTGCGGGCTGCCCATACTCACTATCACTTGGTGGCTCGGCGGGTAACGCCATACGCGCTATGGCACGCCTTGGCACGAAGGTGGGCTTTATTGGCAAGGTTGGCGAGGATAATACGGGTGACTTCTACGAGCAGGCACTCCGCAACATCGGTATCGAGCCATTCATCCTACGCTCCGAGGAGCGCTCGGGCAAGTGTGTGGCGCTGGTGTCAAAAGATGGCGAGCGCACGTTTGTCACTCACCTTGGCGCTGCGGCACTCCTCCAGGCCGAGGATAGTGACGGCACTATCTTCGATAGCTACGACTGCCTCTATATCGAGGGTTATCTTGTTCAGGACCATGATCTTATACGCACCGCTATCGAGCGTGCCAAGGCTCATGGCCTAAAGGTAGCCATCGACCTTGCGTCGTTTAATGTTGTAGAGGAAAACCGCGACTTCCTGCGCGACATCGTTGCGAAGCATGTAGACATACTCTTTGCTAACGAGGATGAGGCTCACGCCTTCACTGGCGAGAGCGACCCCCACAAGGCGCTCGACCATATTGGCTCTATGTGCGAACTTGCGGTTGTGAAGATTGGCATGCGTGGCGCACTCATCAAGCGTGGCGAAGAGGTTATACATGTGGGCATCATGGCTGCAGCAAAGCGCGTTGACACCACAGGTGCTGGCGACTTCTACGCTGCGGGCTTTATGTACGGACTCACCGAGGGGTTGTCGCTCCGCGCATGTGGCACTATCGGTGCTATCGCTGCTGGCAAGGTTATCGAGGTTGTTGGAACCACCTTTGGCGAGGAGGTATGGCAGGAGATTGCCACACTCGTCGACCAGGTTCGCACAGACAAGTACTTGTTCTAACCATCACCATAATAGAAACAATAAGGGTTTGTCCTAAATGTTGGACAAACCCTTCTATTTGTTTATTAAATTATAGTTTCAATTACTGGACATCGGGCACAAAACCATTCTTCGCACGCTGCTCGTAAACAAAGCGGCGAATCTTCTTCGTGGGAGTCTTCTCGAACTCACAGCCATTGTCAATGACCTTGGTAATCTGCGAGAAGCGGTTAACCTTCGAGTTAACGTAGGTCACAAGCTCGCGCTTTATCTCCTCCATCTTCTCGGCTATCTGCTCCTTACTTGCTGTGTACTTCTGTCCGAGCTGCTCCTTGCCGTCGCTTACCATCTTCTTGAATACGTCGTAGCGAGCCTCGAGCGCAGCCATGTCGAAATGTACGAGTGCGACAAGCTTACCGTTCTCCTCTGTCACTACCGACTCGGCAACTACGGGGTTGCTGTTGAGCACCTCCTCAATGTCCTCGGGGTAGATGTTCTCACCCGAAGGACCTACAATCATATTCTTGAGACGACCCTTGATGAATACCCAGCCATCCTTTGCTATGCAGCCGAGGTCACCCGTGCGGAACCAGCCATCTTCAGTGAAGGCGTCGCGTGTAGCCTCCTCATTCTTGTAATAGCCCGACATGCAGCATGGTGTCTTTACAACAATCTCACCCTGACCTGTCGCGGGGTTGATATTATCGAGGCGCAACTCAACACCCTCGAGTGCAGGACCTGTAGAGCCTACGCGCACCATCTTGCCCACTGCACCAGCAAGAAGAGGTGCAGTCTCGGTAAGTCCATAGCCGATACCATAGGGGAAGCCCGCCTCGAGCAAGAAACGCTCCGCCTCGCTGTCGAACTTCGCACCACCAATAGCGAAGAAGCGCATGCGGCCACCGAAAAGCTCCATGAGCTTCTTGCCCGCAACCTTGTGGAGCACCTTACGCGTTGGAGACCAACCGTACAATGTGCGTAGGAGCGCGCTCTTCTCGAATGTGGGGCGCACCTTACTACGATATACCTTCTCCATGATGAGGGGCACAGAGGCAATCGCCGTGGGGCGCACCTGCTGCAATGCGGGCATGAGAGCCGAAGCAACGGGTGGGCGATCCATGTAGTAGATGTGTGCACCGCGCGAGAAGGGGTATATCATGCCGAGCGTACACTCATAGGTGTGCGACAAGGGCAATATCGAGAGTAGGACATCGTCCTGGTTGTAGTCAAAGAGGGGTGGTATCACCGTGAGCTGCATAGATATAGCGCGATGTGTGAGCATCACGCCCTTGGGCTTCGATGTAGTGCCCGATGTGTAGATTATTGCCGCGAGGTCCTCGGGCTGGGGTATGCGCTTCTCTGCGCGCTCCGACACATTCTTCACGATGGGGTTGAGACCCTTTGTGCGAATTACGATGTTCATCTTATCCAAGACCGTCTTTGGCAACTTGGCATAGAGTTTGTCAGAGACAAGGATGGCCTTTGCCTCGGAGTGCTCGATGATAAGCTCGAGCTCGCTCGAGGTGAAGTCGGGGAGGATGGGCACAGCAATCATGCCCGCAGTTGTTACGGCGAAGTAAGATACGCCCCAGTTGGGCATGCTACTGCTCAAGATAGCAACCTTGTCGCCAGCGCCCACGCCAGCATCGAGCAAGAGTTCCTGCACGCTGTCGATGCGCTCGCCTACCTCCTTGTAAGAGACATCCTCACCACCGAGCATCGAGAATGCGATGCGCGAAGAGAACTGTTCAACGCTATTGCGAACAATCTCATATATCGTGTTAAACATCTTCATTGTTTGAGATTTTAGTTAATAATTGTTTTCGATTTTGTTCTGAAACTCAACAAATCGAGTGCAAGATACCAATATTTTTTTAAAATTTTACTATTTTTGCCAAAAATAATTTCAATGATAGGCCGAAATATCATCATAAACGCAGCCCGAGAGGTGGGCTTCGACCTTGTGGGTATAGTGCCCGCAGAACATCTGCACGAACAGCATAACCTCTTTAATGAGTGGCTGTTAGCGGGTAACAGCTCGACACTCGACTACCTCTCGCGCAACATAGAAAAACGCTTTGACGCATCACTTTTGGTCGAAGGGTCGAGGTGCATAATTATTTGTGCTATTTCGTACCTATCGCCCTATAGTCGCGGCTACGACAAGGGGTGTAACACCAAGGTTGCATCTTATGCCTTGGCACGCGACTACCACGTCACAATCAAGGAGATGCTCAACGCTCTTGCAGCCACGCTTAAACAGCACTGCCCCACGCTCCGCTTCCGCGCCTTCACCGACTCTGCCCCCATTGCCGAGAAGAGCTATGCCGCACGTGCAGGGCTGGGATGGATAGGTCGCAACTCGCTGCTCGTAAACCCCAAGTATGGCTCTATGCTCCACCTCGGCGAGCTCATCATCGACGAGGAGGTCGACATGTACGACGCACCGCTCGAGAGTGTTGGCTGTGGCGAGTGCAGACGCTGCATCGAGGCATGCCCCAACGGTGCTATATTGGAGAATAGAACTATCGACACAAGGCGTTGCATATCGTGCCGAACCATAGAGCGCGAGAGCGAGTCGTCGACACAGGAACTCGATGGCTGGATATTCGGTTGCGACGCATGCCAGAGTGTGTGTCCCTATAACCTCAAAGCCCCAATGCACAACCACCCACTATTCGACCCGCTATTCGACCCCACGGCGCTTGATAGCGAGGCATGGACCAAGATGACCGAGGAGGAGTTTCTCGCCATGGCGGGCTCTACGGCAATGACCCGCGCTGGCCTCGCCCGAATAAAGCGAAACATCAAGGCATAACGCCTGTAGATGCAATAGAATAGATGCGCTAACATCGATAGCGCCATCCCTTATGTCTCTTATTTCAAAAAAAGGGCGTGTCCAAAAAAATTATTGGACACGCCTCTTTTTATGTTAAGTTGAAAGATTACTTCTTCTCAACCTTACCTGGCTTAAGAGGAACATTCTTTGCGGGCTTCTTCTCCTCTACGCGAGTCTTGGGAGCCTCGTTCACATTGAATCGACCATCCTCCTTGTCGTTGTTCATCTCAACCTTAAGCTCGGTCTTTACTGATGGCAACTCGGGAGTCTCTGCCTCCTCTGTAGCCTCAACAACAACCTCTGCGGGAGCTGCAGGAGCCTCAACAGCCTCCTCAACAACCTCAACTGCAGGAGCAGCAGCCTCCTCGCCCTTGTTCTCCTCAACCTTCTTGGTATCTGCGCATGCTACTGACAAACCGAGCATTGCAGCAAAAAATAGTACTTTCTTCATAGTTTTATTATTTTAATTGATTAGTATTGACACTATCTTTTCACAAATGTAGCGAAAATATTTTTGTTTGCAACAAAATCAGCGTTTTTTATTTCGCAGGGGCGCTCTCTTGCGGTCGTTAGCCCTCTCGCGCGTGGGTCGTGCCTCGGGGAGCTTACCACCAAAGAAGTAGCTCTTCTGCCTGCGCTTATCATCCTGCGAGCGTGCCACATAGACCTTATCGCCCGTATAGGGGTTCTCGCCCATGTAGAACATCACCGACGAGAGCGTCATTGGCGTGGGCGTCAAGTCCTGCACCTGCTCGAGGTTGAAGTTTAGCTTGCCGAGCACCTTCGTTGCCAAGGCCTGCATATCGCGTTCAGTGCATCCTGGGTGCGACGATATGAAGTAGGGAATAAGCTGATACTTAAGCTCATTACGGCGACATATTTGGTGGAAGCGCGAGTTAAGACGCTCGAACATCGCAAACGAGGGCTTGCGCATAAGGTTGAGCACATGATCCTCGGTGTGCTCGGGCGCAACCTTTAGGCGACCCGACGTGTGGTGCTTAACAACGGTCTCGAAGTATGCCGACTCGTCAAAGAGGTCGTAGCGTATGCCACTGCCGATAAAGGCGCGCTTGATGTCCTTTGTCTCTCGCACTCTGCGATATAGCTCCAACAGAGGTTGGTGGTCGTTGTTCATATTGGGGCATAGCTTGGGATGCAAGCACGATGGGCGCTTACACTTCTCGCAGAGCTCGGTATTACGACCCGACATGCGATACATATTCGCCGAGGGAGCACCGATGTCCGAGAGGTAGCCCTTGAAGTCCTCCATCTCTGTTATGCGCTCCACCTCCTTGAGGATTGAGCGCTCCGAGCGCGAGCTGATGAACTTACCCTGGTGTGCCGAGATGGTGCAGAACGAGCAACCACCAAAGCAGCCACGATGGATATTCACCGAGTGCTTAATCATCTCCCATGCGGGGATGTCGCCCTTGCCCTTGTAGCGATAGTGTGGCGCACGCTCGTATGGCAGGTCGAACGAGTGGTCGAGCTCCTCGGTTGTGAGACGCTCGTATGGCGGAGTGATAACGACATACTTGCCATCCACCTCCTCGACAAGCGTGGTCTCGCACTTCATCATGTTGCTCAAGAGCTCTATCTCGCAGAAGTTCTTGCCGAATTTGTGTTTATCCTCTACACACTCCTCGTAGGAGTTGAGCACAATGGTCTTGCCGTTGTACAAGCGCTCGACATACTCCTTGTCAGCCATGAAACCCACCTGTCGGAGCCCGCGCAACAGCTTCATATTAAAGCCATTACGCATAGCCTTTGCCACGTCACGAATAACCTTATCGCCCATACCATAGATAAGCAGGTCGGCACCCGACGTCGCGAGTATCGAGCGCTGAAGCTTGTCACTCCAATAGTCATAGTGCGTAAGTCGGCGCAACGAAGCCTCGATGCCTCCGACAACAACAGGCGTGTGGGGGTATAGCTCCTTCAATATTTTGGTATAGGTATCGACTGTTCTATCAGGTCTGAAGCCCGCCTTGCCACCTGGCGTATAGGCATCGTTCGAGCGCAGGCGCAAGTTGGCTGTATAGTGGTTTACCATCGAGTCCATAGCACCCGCCGTGACAGCGAAGAAGAGGCGTGGCTTGCCGAGCTTCTTGAAGTCGCGCAGGTCATCTCGCCAGTTGGGCTGTGGCACGATGGCTACTTTGTAGCCCTCCGCCTCGAGGATGCGGCCAATAACCGCTGGACCAAATGCTGGGTGGTCAATATAGGCGTCACCCGAGAAGATGATAACATCCAACTCGTACCACCCTCTTGCCTCAACCTCCTTTATTGTTGTTGGTAGAAACATAACTTAAGTCTACTTACCTATTATATATCATCCATATCGAGCCCTACAGCGTCGGTGTAGGTGTCCCACTTCTGCAATACAGCCTTGAAGTCATCGGGCAGCTCCGACTCAAACTGCACATACTTGCCCGTCGTGGGGTGCTCGAAGCCCAAAGCGCGAGCATGCAACGACTGGCGGGGGATAAGCTTGAAGCAGTTTTCGATGAACTGCTTATACTTCATGAATGTCGTGCCCTTAAGTATGCGGTTGCCACCATAGCGCTCGTCGTTAAAGAGTGGGTGTCCCTGCCATGACATGTGCACACGAATTTGGTGTGTGCGTCCCGTCTCCAGGCGACACTCAACAAGCGTGACATAGCCATAGCGACGCAACACCTTGAAGTGTGTCACTGCGTGCTTACCATCCGAGCCATCCTCAAAGACATACATCTGCAATCTATCCTTGGGGCTACGGCCAATGTTACCGATTATCGTACCCTCATCCTCGGCGATGTTACCCCACACAAGGGCTACATAGCGGCGATAGATGGTGTGGTCAAAAAACTGCTTCGCAAGTGCCGCATGAGCACGCTCATTCTTCGCCACGACCAACAGTCCCGATGTGTCCTTATCGATGCGATGGACAAGTCCCGCGCGGGCATTGCCCTCCGAGAACATCTCCAGCTCGCTCAAGTGGTACGACAACGCGTGCACCAACGTGCCGCTGTGGTTGCCGACACCTGGGTGCACAACCATGCCCGCAGGCTTGTTTACCACGATAACATCATCATCCTCGTAGACAATGTCGAGGGGTATGTTCTCGGGCACAATCTCCTCCTTATGGCGGGGATAGGGCATCACGATAGATATTTGGTCGAGGGGCTTAATCTTGTAGCTCGACTTCTGTGGCTTGCCATTCACAAGGATATTTTTGCCATCGGCAGCCGTCTGTATGCGGTTACGCGATGTGTGCTCAAGGCGTATGGTGAGATACTTGTCGAGACGCATCTGCGACTGACCCTTATCCACGGTCACCGCAAAGTGCTCGTACATCTCATCACCCTCGTCTGCGCCATCCGTAACGCCATCCAAGAGCTCTACATCCTCTCTATCGTACAATTCTTCGTTTATCACGTTATATATCTGTTGCTTAATTAATTACTCCCAACTTTGCAAGGCTATCTGCCTCGCGCTGCTTTGCCTGTTGCAGCTTGCGGCGCTCCGTCTCGGCACGCTCCGCCTCCTTCTCGGCTACCAACCTCAACGAATCTACAAGGTTGTCGTTTGCCGAGAGGTATATATCAACCTTTGTACCTCGGTCGTGCACCGAGCCTATAGCCACCGACTGCTTATATACGCGCGCCTGGCGTCGCTCAATGACATCACTCACGCTCTCGTCGTAGACGACCTTACCCACATTGAGACCATAATCCCAAAGGTTAGCCTTTGCCTTTGCCAACGACATGCCTACAACGCGGGGGGCAAATGTCTGTTGATTGTCGCGATGATAGGTCACATAGAGCGTTACACCTGTGCCCACCGACACCTTGCGGTTCGATGTCGAGGTTATCTCCTTGCCACCAACCATCTGTCGCTCAACATAGTCCGTAGATGTCATATCCGGCTCATAGACAAGCTTGTCGACCGTAAGTCCCGAGCGCTCAAGCTGGTTGAGTGCCTGGCGCAATGTCTGCTTGGCTACATAAGGCACATCGACCTGACGTCGGTTAAAGGCGTTTACCGTAACATATATCTTGCGACCAGGCTTCACCGTAACGTCGCGCACCTCGGATGTTCCAGGCAGCTGGTCAACGATAGTGCCTCCAGGGAGGTCTACATCAAAGATAGAGTCGCGCACAACGATATTTAGGTCTCGACGCTCGGCATCGGCACGCGCCTCGCCTATGGTCATACCCACGAAGTTGGGAACGACAATCGTATTGTTGTGTCGTGTGCCACTCTTTAGCGCGAAGAACAACACTACGACAAGCGCCATGCAAAAGATGCCTATGTACAAGATGTTTGCGATGATGGGTCTACGGCGCAAAAATGCCCACACCGTGCTCTTTGCGTTCTTTGTGCGACCCTCGCCCGCAGGCTTTCGGCTCTGCGTAGTGCGCACAGGCGCAGTTGCTCTCTTTGTGGCTGCACGCTCGGGCTCTCTCGCCTTGCTTCTTGCAACAACTCTCTCCTCTGCCATAGTTGCTATCTTCTTTGTTTCTATGCTCTTATGCTCCATCTTATTCTCTACACGCTCTACTTTGTCGACCACCTTTTTTGTTACAACATTGTAGTGCGAATCGCGCTCCACGGGCTCCATGCCCGCAGCTCGCACCATATTTTCTAACTCCTCGACACTCATAGAGGGGCGCTCCGTGCCTCCCGCCATGGAGTATATCTTCGTTGTGTCGCCTATAGTGCCGTCGATGTCGTCTGCACCAAATGCCAGCGCCATCTCCGTTGTCGCCTTGCCATACGACACCCAATAAGCCTTGATGTGTGGGATGTTATCCAAGAAGAGGCGACTTATGGCTATCGTGCGGAGATCATCCTCCACCGAGCACTCACCAGCTGCCGAGAGGCGATTGTTGCGACTGTGATACTTTAGCGGAATGAAGGCGTCGAAGCCTGGCGCCTCGTCCTGCAACTTACGCAAGCGCTCCAAGTGGTCAACGCGCTCGTCAAGCGTCTCGATGTGACCATAGAGCATCGTGCAGTTTGTCGAGAGACCCATCTTGTGCGCCTCGCGATGCACCTCAAGCCACTCCTCGGCGCTACACTTATCGGGACATATCTTCTTGCGTAGCGCAGCATCGAATATCTCTGCTCCACCACCAGGTATGCACTCCATGCCCGCCTCGGCAAGACGGCGCAAACCCTCGGCGATGGAAACTCCCGCACGGCTAATCATATAGAATATCTCCACCGCGGTGTATGCCTTGACAGCAACATGTGGCAGCTGACGCTTTACGCGACGCACCATCTCGACATAGGTATCGAGGTTGTGACTCGGGTGTACACCACCTACGATATGCACCTCTGTGATGTCGGCACTGCGCAACTCCTTTGCGCGCGCCTCGACCTCGTCAATACTCATTGTCCACGCGTCGGGGTCGCCATCACGGCGGCGGAACGAACAAAACTCGCAGTTAAAGAGGCATACATTCGAGGGCTCGAGGTGCACATTGCGATTGTAGAACACGCTACGACCACTAACCTCTCGTTTGCGCTGCGTAGCGAGCTCGCCCAAAAGCCACAGCGGTGCTTCGCGCCATAGCACAAGAGCATCGCTAGCCGAGAGTCGCTCACCACGACGTATCGAAGCAACAATATCGTTTATGTTTTGCATGACTATTTAGGTGCTTTTTGGTAGACAATAATTGCGATAATGGCAAATACTATATTCGGGAGCCACACTCCCACCCAAGGCTCTATCGAGCCACCTATGGCAACTTGCTCGAACACTCGACCAAGCATCAAGTAGCTGAAGCACAGGGCAATACCCATACCGATATGCATACCCATACCACCGCGTATCTTGCGCGATGCAAGAGCCACGCCAATGACTGTGAGGATGAACGTCGACAAGGGGTACGAGAAGCGCGCATGACGCTCCACCTCGATTAGGAACACCTCGTCCGAGCCCTTGCTGCGCTGCTGCGAGAGGAAGTCGTTAAGCTCCTCGTAGGTCAGAGTCTTCACCACGCCCGATATGTCGCCCAGCTCGCGCACATCGAGGTTTATGAGTGTGTCAAGGTTGCGATACTGCTTGCTGGCAAGCGTGCCATCCTCACCACGCGAATATATCATGTAGCGCGGTGCTGTCCAGCGCTTTGTCTCCTTGTCGAACGAGGCATTTGCAGCGTCGAGCGTCTCGACAAGTTCGGCACCCTCGAAGCGCTCGATAGCGAAGAAGGGGACACGACCGAAGTTGGGCGAGAAGCCACGCACATAGGCGTATGTGTCGGGCTCTATTTGGCGGTATACATGCTCGGGGTAGACAAGCGTCTGGCGACTCTTCATGTATTTGCTTTGAAACTCCACGCTCGCCTTCTGACCCTCGGGTATTATCCATAGGCTCAAGATGAGGCTCAACGTGGTGATTATCATCGCGCCCATCATGTAGGGCCACATGAAGCGGCGGAAGCTAACGCCACCCGAGAGTATCGCCACAATCTCGGTCTGCATCGCCATCTTCGAGGTGAAGAAGATGACCGAGATAAAGGTGAAGAGGGCACTAAACTGACTTATGAACTGCGGTATGAAGTTCATGTAGTAGTCCCAGATGATAGCCTTCCATGGCGCATGCAGCTCCGTGAAGTCATCAACCTTCTCTACATAGTCAAACACAACAAGGATGATGACCATCATCATGATGCCGAAGATGTAGGTGCGCAAGAACTTACCCAGGATATATCTATCGAGGGTGCGGAAGCCAGGAAGCGATGGTACAATTCTTATTCTCATTGCGTTAACTTATGCATTACCATTTTATAGTCTGCGACCCAATTTCTCCACCATCATCTCTTTCCATGGCTTGAAGTCACCAGCTATGATGTGCTTGCGCGCCTCACCCACCAGCCAGAGGTAGAATGCAATGTTGTGCAACGAGGCTATCTGTGCCGCGAGCATCTCCTTGCATACCACGAGGTGGTGGAGGTATGCCTTGGTGTATTGGTGGTCTACAAATGCAACGCCATTGGGGTCTATGGGCGAGAAGTCCATCTCCCACTTCTTGTTGCGGATATTTATCACACCCTCCGAGGTGAATATGTGACCGTTGCGTCCGTTGCGCGTGGGCATCACGCAGTCGAACATGTCGACACCGCGGTCTATCGCCTCGAGGATGTTTATGGGTGTACCTACGCCCATGAGGTAGCGTGGCTTATCCGTCGGCAGCACACCATTACATACCTCAATCATAGAGTACAT
>JAGBTW010000138.1 GCA_017631135.1 Alistipes sp. | reverse complement strand
GACGCTCGGCGCGCACCATAGGGTCGGCAGTCATGTATATCTTGAGCTCCGCCTCGGGGAACACCACAGTACCAATATCGCGACCATCCATAACGACACCGCGCTTACGCCCCATATCCTGCTGCATGGCAACAAGTTTCTGACGCACAGCACCAATAGAGCTCACCGCGCTCACGCAGTTGCTAACCTCGATGGTGCGAATCTTGCTCTCGACAAGGTCGCCATTGACATAGATGTCGCTGGCACCACGCACAGGGTTAAACCTAAAGTCGATGTCTATCTCGCCCAAGAGAGCCTCGATGCGCTCCTCGTCAGCGATACCCGAAAGTATAGCGCCATGCTCCAAGGCGTAGAGCGCCACAGCGCGATACATAGCGCCCGTGTCGATGAATATATATCCAAGGCGCGCAGCAATGGCCTTGGCAAAGGTGCTTTTGCCACATGACGAGTGTCCGTCGATGGCAATAATTATCTTTCTATTGTTCATAGTCACTAAAAGTTGATAAATACTGACAGCAAGGTGTAGATACCGAGTGCCGATATGATGATTCCCGCGATGCGGTTAATAGTAATCAAGTGTCGTGGACGGAAGTCGCGACGGAAGAGGTTGATGAGCGACGTGAGTCCCACCCACCATGTCATAGCACCCAACATAAAGCCACCCACAATGAGTATGTTGCGCACCATCTTCGGCAACTCTATGCCACCACGCTCCGCATCAAGGTCGCCCTCTGCAGCACTCTCCGCACCATAGTCCAACACTCCCTCCTCGATGCTCAACGCATTGTCGTAGCTTATCGCCTCAACAGGCTGCGCCTCTACGGTCTCTACACCCGACAGGTCGATGTTGAACATTGTGAAGAATGCCAAGATATAGGGGATGATGATTGCGAAGTTTGCCAACGTGAAGCCAAACATCGAGGCGAAGTCTTGCCACAGAGCATTCTTGCCTGTACGGTTTTTGCGTACTTGTGGCACAGGGTTCTTAAAAAAGATAAAGATACCAACGATGATTACGAATATACCACCACAGAGCATTATGACGGAGTTATACTCGTCGATGTAGTTCTTCAAGAGGGCATATAGCGTGAACGCCAAGATTGCCATTAGCGTGTCGGCACTCGCCACACCAAGACCCGAGAAGACTCCCGAGAGGTAGCCACGGCTCAACGTGCGCTGGATGCATAGCACAGCCACAGGGCCCACGGTCACCGAAGAGGCGAGTCCCACGCAGAGGCCACCGATGACTATTTTTATAATATCTACGATGTCTACAATCATAATTTTTGTTTACAACACCCACCCCAAATATTCTATTTGCAGTAGGTCAATACTACGGCACAAAGATACAACTTTTTACCAAATATAGCCGAGCATCTAATGATAAATTTTAGCATTTCTCTACAAATATATCACCAAAAATGCAGCGTTCACAAAACTACCGACAGCCGCCACATAGCGGTGATTTGTGAAATAGTGATTTTTTTCGTACCTTTGAGGGCAGTTAACAAACATCTAAACATATTGAACTATGAGCGAAAACAACAAACATGGCATTGAGATACAGCTCGATGAGCAGATAGCCCAGGGCAACTACTGCAACCTTGCGATTATAGCGCACTCTACATCGGAGTTTGTGCTCGACTTTGCGACTATGCTTCCTGGTCTACCCAAGGCACGCGTCAAGAGCCGCGTTGTGCTCACCCCCGAGCACGCCAAGCGCCTCTTGCTCTCGCTTCAGGAGAACATCACGCGTTACGAAAACAATGTGGGCAAGATAAACATCCCCACCAAGCAGATTATCGATCCATTTGGACATAAAGGTAACGCATAACGCTTAAAAGGAGAAGCTGTCTAACAACTTCTTGCAATAAGAGGGTGTCCTGCAAGCTTTTGCGGACACCCTCTTCACCCCTATATGGGGCACACCCAATAAAAAACTAAAAAGATTTCAATCCTATAACGAGACTCTCTAACAAATTTTCATTTGTAAGAGATTAAATAAAAATCTGTCTCTTTTTCATGGTGCAAAGATGGTGGATTATTTTCACCCCCACAATCACAAATTTTAGGTATTTCCACAGAGCCATATCCCCCATTGTTGCTATTTTGTTGTTCCAAAAATTTTCGCTATATTTGCATGATTAAGAGGCTCTATGCCGAACAATAAAATAATAGACTGATATACAATGACTAAAGCAAATAGAACCACATGCTCGGTTATGCTGTCTCCAGCGATGAAGATATACGAGCTCATAGATGCAGCGCCAATGCTGTTATCGCTATTCTCGAGACTCAACATACGCCTGCCGTTTGGCGACATCTCGGTTGAGGAGATGTGCCAGCGCGATGGGTACAACACAAGCCTGTTTCTCATGCTCTGTGCCATGCATATAGACTTACGCCATAGACCTGATGCAGAGGAGCTTACCGAGGATATGTTACCCGAGGTCATCGCCTACTTGCGCGCCTCGCACCGCTACTATGCCGAGCAGATGCTCCCCCACACTGCGCTACACCTCGAGGAGATACTCTCGCACTGCGACGACCTCTCTGCGAGGGTGTTGCGCCGCTTCTATGACGACTATTCGCGCTACATAACCACCCACTTTGAGGAGGAGGAGCGCGAGATTTTCACCATCATAGATAGCCACAGCGAGTGCGACACCAACTTTGCACTCTTCGACATGCCCCACACCGACATCGACGACCGCTCGAACGACATCGCCTCGCTCATCATCAAGAGCCTCCCCGAGAGCGCTCCCACACCCCTGCGCTGCGCGATGCTCAAGCATGTGTACGCCCTGCGCGACGACCTCCGCCGCCACAGCAATATCGAGACCCATCTTTTGCGACCTCTTGTCGAGAAACGCCTAAAACGCAAGTAGTTATGAAGAGAGTATCTGTTGCCATTGTCGAGCCGTCACCCATCATCCTCGAGGGTGTTTCCGCCGTTGTGAGCCATAGCCCTGCGCTACGCGTTGTGTGCACCGCGGCGAGCGTTTCGGAGCTTGTGCCGCTCGTGCGCACCGCGGATGTGGATGTCGTCATTGCCGCTGTCGGCTTGGCGCGCGATATTGAGGGTGCTACGGAGCTTCAGGCCGTGCCCATCGTCGGCATGCAGAGCGCCATTGTCGAGCCTAATGCCCTGCGCCGCTTTGTCGCCGTCGCTACGCTCTATACCGCCGAGGAGGAGTTGCACCGCATCATCTGCGATGCTGCCGATACCCCCACCGAGCATAACTATGCCGATAGCCACGAGCTCTCGGAGCGCGAGCGCGACGTTCTTATCCTGGTTGCCAAGGGACTCACCAACAAGGAGATAGCCTCGGAGCTCAACATCTCGCCCCACACGGTCATCTCTCACCGCAAGAACATCGTGCACAAGACGGGCATACGCTCTGTCGCGGGCCTCACGGTATATGCCGTATTGAACAAACTCATTGATAGTGATAAACTTTAGAGATATGAAAACCGAACTTTGCGCCTATTCTGTTGAAGCATGCCGCACTGCCGCGCGCCTTGGCGTCGACCGTGTCGAGCTGTGTGCTTCACCCGCCGAGGGTGGCGTGACCCCCTCGCTTGCCACCATCGAGCTCACCACCGCCATTCGTGGCATCGACGTTAGCGTCATGATACGTCCCCGCGGTGGCGATTTCCTATATTCTGACGACGAGTTCGCGACCATGCTTCGCGATATTGAGCATGCACGCCGCGCGGGAGCTACGGGCGTTGTCTTTGGCGTTCTCACCGCCGATGGCAAGGTCGATGTCGCGCGCACACGCCAACTTGTCGAGGCGAGCCACGGCATGGAGACAACCTTCCACCGCGCTGTGGACATGACCGCCGACTATGAGGCTGCTGTTGAGGCAGTCATCGAGTCGGGCTGCACGCGCATTCTCACCTCGGGAAGCTACGACAAGGCTATCGACGGCATCGAGAACATCGCTCGCGCCGTTGAGCTTGCCAAGGGTCACATCGAGATTATGGCGGGTAGCGGCGTTGTTGCCGCAAATGCTGCACAGCTGGCGGCTGTGGGCGTTGATGCTCTGCACTTTAGCACCAAGCGCATGGTTGCGGGCGCTATGGAGTACCGCAACCCCCGCATATCTATGGGTGGCAGCGACGCCGTGGATGAGTACGCACTGCGCACCGTCGACGAGGATGAGGTAAATGAGATACTTAAACTTTTGAAGCGATGAATAGAAACCGTTTTTTGATGTTGCTTGTCGCTGCCGTTGCTGCGGCGCTTGCGATAACCTATTGGCCCGCGAAGAGCGAGGGCTATAACCCCGATGAAGATGCGGCGCTCCAGGCGGCCCTTGATGCCTCGTCGCGTGGCAAAGAGCTGCGCGCACTCATCGACGCCACCCCCGCGGCGGAGCAGCGCGACATGGCATTCCTCATCACTAACATGCCCGAGCACGACCGCGAGGCTATGGATGTTGAGTTGCTCAAGGAGAATGTCACCTATGCTAATATCGCGCGCGCGAAGTACTCATGGGCGCAGGCGCTCCCCGAGGATGTATACCTGTGCGATGTTTTGCCCTATGCCGTTGTCGACGAGGTGCGCGACTCGTGGCGCAAGGAGCTGCACGAGCTCTTCGCCCCCGCTGTCGACACCTGCGCGACTATGTACGACGCCATCTGCGCTGTGAATGCCAACATTCCTCGCCTCACGGGCGTGGACTATAACACCAAGCGCGAGAAGACCAACCAGAGCCCCCGCGAGTCTATGCGCCAGGGCATGGCTTCGTGCACAGGCCTCTCTATCTTGCTTGTCGACGCCTACCGCTCTGTGGGCATCCCCGCGCGCTTTGTCGGCACAGCCTCGTGGCACGACAACCGTGGCAACCACAGCTGGACCGAGGTGTGGCTCGATGGCGCATGGCGCGTTACGGAGTACTACTTCCCCTCGCAGCTCGACCACCTGTGGTTCATGGCGGATGCCTCTAAAGCACAGCAAGATAACCGCACCTACGCCATCTATGCTACGCGCTTTGCGGGTGGTGACGACTGGTTCCCTATGGTGTGGGCAGACGAGGATGAGAACCTCCCCGTCGAGGCACTCCCCAAGTGGGTCGGCGCGGAGAATGTCACCCAGCACTATGTAGACCTCGCCTATGAGCAGTATACACGCCACCTCGAGGCGGGCACACACACCTTCTTGCGCATCGCGGGGTATAAGGAGCGCGGCAAGACGGCACACTCTGACGACCGCGCCGCTATGGGTGTCGATGTCTTCCGCGGCACGGAGCAGATGGGCGGAGGCCTCACCGCGGGCGAGCTCCGCGATATGAACGATGTGTTCTCTGTGCTCCTGCCCAAGAACACCGAGTATGAACTCCGCTACTACGACGCTGCGGGCGAGCTCCACCGCCTCGCCGTAGCCCTCGGCACCGACCCCACCACCGTGGAGATATACCTCAACTAATTAGTAGTAGCGTTGTTGCGGACAAGGGTTCGAAAAGGGTCTAAAGCGTTCTAAAAAGCATCCAACCCCTTTCGAACCCTTTCGACCCTTTCGACTCTTTTAGAACCCTTTCGCCCCCCTATGTTCCCCTCGTTTTTTCTCCAACGACATGCCGAATATCGCTATTGTGCGAATTAAAACACTCACGCTCAATGAAATTTATTGCAAAAAGTTGTTGGTAATTGAAAAATATTTCGTACGTTTGCGCGATTTTTTTTGCTACTCACAACATCGTTGATATTAGCGAGATAAGCAAAAAAGACCAAAATGGTCGCGGTTCTGATTAAGAATTAGTTATTGGCTGGACACGTCATCCCGACGAGGGGCAACGTTGTACGCTGTACGCTGTCATGTTGAACGCAGTGAATGCTGCGATTAAGCCATGAGCATAACAAGCTCGCTTGTTATGCCATGGCGGAGCAGGGTAGAGGAACTCAAACATCTCTCGGGCAGTACGACTGTCGACCGTCTCGGAGACCTTGAGATCTTTCGCCAAGGCTCAAGAATGACAAAGCGTGGACCGTTCAGCATGACAAAAGCAAGGCGCGGTGCAATGACAGAGAGAGCGCTCAATAAAAAGAAACAGACCCACGGCAACCATGGTGTTTGCAAAATTAGAGATGAGATAAGACTATTTATTTTTTATAACTCAAAATTTTACTAACTTATGAAAAAGACACTTTTCGCGGAGTACACAGCTCCCGAGATGGAGATCATCTCAACTGTTGTTGAGGCTGGCTTCAATGTTTCAGCAGTACCTACTATTGCTTCTGTAGAGGAGGACGATTACGGTACAATCTAAAAAAACTATTGCAACTATGAAGAATTTGTTTAAGAATTTGATGCTTGTTGCAGTAGCTGCAATGGCATTCACAGCATGTACCGAGGAGCAGAACGAGGTAAACGCTGTTAAGGAGAAGACTACTATTGAGTTTGTTGCATCATTCGAGGATGACACACGTTCATACTTCGGCGAGAAGGTTGACGGCGTATATCCTTCAGCATGGAGTGGCGATGAGACCTTGGCAGTTATCGCAAACATAGCTGATTACCAGGAGGTTAATTTTAAGAATGACGAGCCTGGCAAGTTCAGCGCAAGCTTCGACACTCAGGATATTACACGCATTGATATCGTATCTCCTGCTGCTGCATACGATTGCCACATAACAGATCCCGATACCCAGAAAGTCATTCCTTCATTTGATCTTTTGACAGAGCAGACTCCTCTTGAGAACTCTGTAGACCCTGCGACACATATTGTAGCGGCTACAATTGAGGATGTAGATGCAACATCTGTTCAGGAGGTAACACTTGAGCACCAGTATGCATACGGTAAGATGACTCTTTCTGGTATCGATTTCGAGGTTGACTATGTAGAGATTTCAATCATTGGTTATTATGACCAGGGCAACGCATTAACTCTCCATGCCGACAATGTTAAAAATAATGTATTCTGGTTTACTACAACATCAAACGCTTGGGTAACAAAGTTTAATGTAACCGCATACGACAAAGAGGGTAATGCATATTCAAAGTTTGTTGAGTTTGCTAACTATGATTCTGCATTAAAGTTTAATACAGGACGTGTTTCTTCATTCACTGTATCAGGTCTTAAGAAGCAGGAGTCTGTTCCTGTTATGGCATCTGCGGTAGCTACTTGCGATGAGTATTTCTCTAATGGTGATCCAAAGTATACTATCAAATTTACTAACGATGATGTAACAATCATTTGCAAAGTGAACACCAAGGGCAATCTCTATTTGAATGAGATGGAGTATTCTAGTAATATTTCATATGATAATGAGGGACATATATCAAGTATGACATGGACTGGAGTGGGAACCCCCTGGCCTTATACAATGACAGTAGAGATTGTTGATGGCGTATATAGCATTGCATTTGCAACTACAGACTACGAGAATAACTTCAAGGCTCATGAGGCTATATTCAAGGGTACAATTGATGGTTTCGGTTTACCTGACATACGTGAGAGACTTGCGTCTCCCGTTGTAGAAGCAACTCCATCAGAGACAGAGGCTGCAATTACAGTTGAATGGGGTGAGGTTGCAAATGCCGTTGGCTATGAGGTTACATTCGATGGTCAGACATATACCACAGAAGAGTTGTCTATGACATTTACTGGACTAAAATGGAGTATAGAGTATACAGTATCTGTTGTTGCAATAGCAGAAGTTGATGGTTTGTATCGTGATTCAAAGCCTGGAACTGCGAGTGCAACAACAATTGCAAACCCAGACCCCAACGCTCCTGATGGAACACAAGAGAAACCATATGTATTTAATACGTGCGAAACAACATATGAATGGAACTTCCCTTACTTTAATTTCAGCTGTGAAGAAAATGGTGCAAAACTCACAATAACACCTGACAACACAAGTAATCCATTCCAAGTTGGCGAAGATGTATCATTAGATTGTGGAGCATGGTATACAGATGACTGTCACTACTACTACAATGATGTTGAATGTGCTGTGGATTTTAGTAATTCAACATACACAGCAACAGCTGTTGAAGGTGGTTGGGAACTCACTTACATCAAGATTCGCTCGAATTCTAAGGATGTATATTATACATATAAGGGTATCATCACACTCTAAACATATTTAATGTGTTTCCTTTTTCGGAGCTTCCCTTTCGGGAGGCTCCGATTTTTTTTTCGCCCCCCTCCTTGCGGGTCGGAGGGGTCGGAGGGGTCGGAGGGGTTCTGAAGGGATCAAAGGGGTCAAAGGGGTCGGAAGGGTTCGGAAGGGTTCAAAGGGGTCTGAAGGGTTCAGAGGGTTCTGAAGGGTTCGAAGGGCAAAAACACTTTAGAACCTTTTAGAACCCTTTTTAACCCTTTTGAACCTTTTATGGGCTAAGGGGTCGAAGGGGTCAAAGGGGTCAAAGGGTTCTGAAGGGGAAAAACACTTTAGAACCTTTTAGAACCCTTTTAACCCTTTAGAACCTTTTATGGGATGAAAGGGGTCGAAGGGGTTCTGAAGGGTTCGGAGGGGTCGAAGGGGTCAGAGGGGTCAGAGGGCAAAAACACTTTAGAACCTTTTAGAACCCTTTTAACCCTTTAGAACCTTTTATGGGATGGAAGGGGTCGAACGGGTTCTGAAGGGGTCAAAGGGGTCTGAAGGGGTCGAACGGGTCGGAAGGGGAAAAACACTTTAGAACCCTTTTAACCTTTTTGAACCCTTTTCGAACTTTTTCGAACCATTTAGACCCTTTTTTCGTGGGCAGGATGCGACTTTTGAGGTGTATAATTTTGCACTTCGTCATATTATTGTTACCTTTGAAAAAAACTATCCGACATGAACAGCCACAAGGAGCAAATAATTGAGCCTAACCGCAACTACACATCCCTACTATGTTACAAGAAAACGGTTGTAATATACGACCTTACATACCATTTTTGCAGTAGGTTCATAGAAAAGCGTGACCGCACACACGACCAGATGATACAAGCAGCGCGCTCGGGAAAGCAGAACATAATAGAGGGGACAGTAGACAAGTCTACATCATACGCCTCTATGCTCAAGCTCCTCAACATATCGAGAGGTAGCCTCGCAGAGTTAAAGGAGGACTACCTCGACTACATACGCACAAGAAAGCTCAAGCTATGGGAGGATGGTTCGCAAGAGAAGGAGGCAATGCGTCGCATAGGCATAAAGCATGAAGACAGCTCATACTTCGTGGCATTAGCAGAGAGTCGCAACGACGAAACAATAGCCAACATGGTACTAGTATTACTGTTTCAAGCAGAACACCTCATTTACAACTTCATAAAGCACATTGAAAAACAATTTCTCAACGAAGGAGGCTTCAATGAGAAGCTATACCACGCAAGAGTAAAAAAACGAGGACAATAGAGTTCTGAAGGGGGCAAAAGGGTTCGAAGGGGTCGGAAGGGTTTGAAGGGTTCAAAGGGGTCGGAAGGGGTCGGAGGGTTCTGAAGGGGTCAGAGGGTTCTAAAGGGGAAACCACTTTAGAACCTTTTAGAACCCTTTTAGAACCCTTTTAGACCCTTTAGACCCTTGTTAGCCCCATTTTTCGCTCCCTTGTTTGCATCAACGCATTACGGGTTAGTAATCAACATTATTCCCCATCTTTTTCTGCATAAAAATTTGCATAGTGACAAAAATGTTATACCTTTGTAAGTTGAATAATGTGTTCGTTTTCGAGATGGGGAAGCACACAGCGCAAAACACTACAAAACAGCAATTTACAATAACAACTTTATAACTAAACTAAAACTATGAAAAAATTTAATTGGTTGATGATGCTCATGACAGCAGCTACGTTGTCATTCGCAGCATGTACAGAGCCCACTCCCGAGGTGCCTGTTGGTCCAGATGATCCCACTCCAGAGGGTCTCACTTTCAAGGTGGAGCTTGGCGAGGTTACTTACTCATCTGTAGACTACACTGTTACTCCTTCGGACCTCGAGGCAGAGTACCTCTGCATCTTGTATGATGCAGCAACTGTTGAGGAGTTCACACAGGACAAGTATCTCGTTGCTACACTCCTCCAGGAGCTTGAGGCTGAGGCACGTACCGAGGGTATGACTTTGGTTGAGTTCCTCGCTGACTACACTGACAAGGGTGTTCTTGAGGGCTCATACGAGCGTCTTGCTCCCGAGTCTGACTACTACATCATTGTTTTCGGCGTTGACCCCGCAAACAACTATGAGGCATGCTCAGAGGTAAACAAGACAAAGTTCACTACTCTTGCATTCGAGAAGCTCGACGTAACTTTCGAGGTTGAGACAACTGTTGATGGTAACACTGCAGAGTTCAAGGTTACTCCATCAGACAACGAGGTTATCTGGTACTTCTACACTATCCCTACTGGTTCTTTCGACTACTACCAGAGCCCCGATGCTTACAATATGAGCCTCGATCAGTTCTTCCTCTACTGCTTGGAGCAGCAGATTAATCAGCTCCGTGGTGCAGGTTACGACGACAACACTATCCTCAATGCCCTCTTCCACAAGGGTGCGCTCACACTCCAGGCAAAGGATCTTACTGCAAACACCGAGTACACAAACATGGTTGCAGGTTTCGTTATCGATGAGTCTGGTGTTATCACACTCGCTTCAGACGTAGCTACCTCTACTTACGTTACAGGTGAGGCTAAGGCTGCTGACTTGACTTTCGAGTTATCTGTAACTGATGTTGAGATGGATCGCGCAGCTATCAAGATTACTCCTTCTGACGATAAGGCTACATTCTGCTGGATGGTAGGTGCTTGGGATGGCGCAAAGACTGCCGAGGAGATTATGAACGAGATCGTTGCTATGTACGGTGGTTGGATGAACAGCGGTATGATGCTCTACACTGGCGTTCAGGATTACACTGGTGGCCCTGGTAGCCCATACAAGTATAAGCTCGACGCTCCCGATACAGACTACTATGTTGTTGCATTCGGTTATGCTGGTGGCATCACAACAGCGCCCGTAATGGAGACATTCCACACATTGCCCGCTCCTGAGGCTTCAGAGACTGAGTTCAACATGACAGCTTCGGCAGTAACTCCTTATAGCTTGACAATCGGCATTACATCATCAGTTGCTTCTACATACTACACTCCTGGCGTTTGCGCTCCAAGTGAGTACAACGAGGAGATTCTTGTAGCAGAGGTAGAGGCTGGTATCGCAGAGATCCTTGCTATGCAGCAGGCTCAGGATCCTAATGTAACCCTTGCTCAGGTTTTGGGTATGTACTTCTACAAGGGTAACTACACTATCGATGCTTCAGGCATGCAGCCCGAGACAACTATCATGGGTTACATCTTCGCTATCGACCACAAGACAGGTAAGATCGCAAAGGTTCAGACATTTGAGAACCTCGCAACTACTACAAAGCCAGGTGATGTAACTCCTACTGTTGAGTTCATCGGTAACTACTCTGGTAACGAGGAGAATGGTGCTGCATTCGGTAAGCCAGAGGCTACAAAGGGTAAGGCTATCAGCGTATTCAAGTACACTAACTTGGATGGAGCTCGCTCACTCTTCACTACTTTGCTCGGTGACAACCTCATGAACTACACTGATCCCGAGCTTTGGAAGTTAGGTACTGGTGACTGGGCAACATGCTCAATGACACAGCCTTATGGTTTCTATGTGACTGACTGGGATTACGAGTACACAGCTTTGGCATACGCAGTAGACGCAACTACTGGCCAGCCTGGTGGTATCGGTCGCGAGAAGACTATGCCTACAGTGGAGAACAAGCAGGATATTCAGGAGCTTATCGACCTCGTAACAGAGCTCAACGCAGCAGAGAAGACAAGCTTCACTATGCCACAGTCAATCGTTGTAAGCGAGGGCATCAAGCTCGAGGCTGTAAAGGTTGAGGCAGAGGCAGTGGTTGAGGCTCCCGCAGCAGAGATCATGGCAGCTCCCGCAATCGAGAACAACGTAGTTAAGGTTGGTGGTTACATTCGCCCCTTCTACATGTAATTTCTTGTGATAGCGGCGCTACTGCGACGCTTCAATCAAAGCCCCGAATGGGACGTACGCCAAGTACTACCCATCCGGGGCTTTTTCATGTCAGCGCCACATTAGCACCACTCTGACAAGAAATTGAGTGTCATGAAGGATTGTGTTCTCGCTTGTTTGATGTGTTGTAGCGCACATGCTGTCATCATAGATGCTATACACCGTCTTGAACGTGAAACCCCTCACCCGCCCACTATTCGCTCGAAAAAAGTGGCTCAAAATTTTGCGGTTACAGCAAAAAAATATACATTTGTATTGGAGAATTGTTGCTTTGTCGCTCGAGCATTGCCCGCGCAAGGTGCAAGCACTGCACAAACAACCAAACAAAGCGATATAACAAATTGTAAGAGAATAATTTACAAACTAATACAACTAACAAACTATGAAAAAATTTAATTGGTTGATGATGCTCATGACAGCAGCTACGTTGTCATTCGCAGCATGTACAGAGCCCACTCCCGAGGTGCCTGTTGGTCCAGATGACCCTACACCCACAGAGCTCACATTCGAGGCGGTAGTGAACGAGACTACACGCACATCGGCATTCATAACCGTAACTCCCTCGGACCTCGAGGCAGACTACGTCTCTGTGGTATACCCCGCAGCGGCAGTAGAGCAGTCTGCATCTGACGCAGAGCTCGTAGCAAAGATCTATGCCGAGCTCGCAGCATACGCCGAGTCTGTAGACAAGACCTTCGTAGAGTACATGGCAGAGGTAGTGAAGCGCGGTGCACAGGAGAACCACGAGGTGAAGGGTCTTGCACAGAACAGCAACTACTATCTTCTCCTCTTTGGCGTTGACGCCGAGGCAGAGTATGCCGCAACAACAGAGGTGACAGCAGTGAAGTTCAAGACACAGGATGTTCAGCAGTCTGCATGCACATTCACTGTCAAGAACGAGGTATACCTCACAACAGCTGCGATAACCGTGACACCCTCGGACAACAACCAGGAGTGGCACCTTGTGAACATCCCCGTAGAGCAGATGCAGGTATACACAAAGGAGGATGGCGAGTATGGCTGGTCACAGAAGGAGTTCTTCCAGTACTACCTCAACACCGAGATTGAGACCCTCAAGAGCGAGGGCTTGAGCGACAGCGAGATCAAGGACAAGCTCATCTACACAAGCTACCGCACACTCAACGCTTCGGGCCTCAAGGCAAAGACAAAGTATGCAGCTCTCGTAGCGGGCGTATCGTTCGACACAGAGGAGAGCGTGGTAGTAACCGAGATTAAGGAGGTGCGCTACAACTCTGGCGAGGAGGCTAACAGCAACCTCTCATTCGACGTTCAGGTGACAAACATCGAGCACTACGCTGCCGACATCGTAATCACTCCATCTGACCTCACAAAGGAGTACTACTACTACATTGGCTTCATCGACTCGAAGAAAAAGAGCATGAAGCCCGTAGAGATTGCTAATGCCGCAGTAACAGAGTACATCTACTACTGGAACGAGATGGGTCAGCTCGCAATGCGTGAGCCACAGACTGGCGTAGCAGACCTTAAGGAGTACCAGCTCAACATCGCCGAGACAGAGTACTTCATCGTGGCATTCAGCTTCGAGCCTAACCCTACCTATGGCACCGTTCTCGAGGAGACTGGCGAGTACGACTCCAACCCAGGTACTATAACCTCGGCTCCCGTATATGTATCGTTCAAGACTCCCGACCATGGTGACGCCTACAACGCAGAGTTCAGCTTCAAGTTCACCGAGGTAGGTCCTTACGACTTCACATTCGAGGTAGAGGCTGGCGACCCATCAATCTACTATCAGCCAGGCATCGCTTATCCCGACAGCTTCAACCCCGAGGCAGCATTGGCAGCGTCAGCAGACCAGCTTGCACTCGTAATGCAGATGTGCATGGAGGGTCAGAGCCCATGTCTCACACACCAGGAGGCGTTGGACAAGCTCAAGCAGCAGGGCTACCCCTATCGCAATGGCAGCGCGAAGTTCTACGTTGCTAACCTCGAGCCCAACACAACATACATGGGTTATGTATTGGCTATTGACGTTAAGACAGGTAAGTTCGCGAAGTGCTACTTCGACTTGGATGCAACTGTAACAACAACATCTGTGGGTGGCGTAAACCCCACTGTTGAGGTGTTGGGCGTATATAATGGTGAGCACGAGGCAGGCACAATCTTCGGTGACGCAGCAATGACTGCGGGCAAGCCCATCGTTGCTGTCACACACAAGAACCTCGAGGGTGCTTCAGCGCTCTTCACAGCTATCACCACTGACGCCTACAACGACGTAGCAGCGCTCACTGATCGCTACATCATCTCTGAGTTCCGCGGCTACTGGAGCGAGATTGCAAACCTCAATGTACCCTACGAGTTCTTCATCGCAGAGTGGGACATCGAGCAGACAATCGTATCATACGCACAGGATGCTAATGGCGCAGAGGGCAAGGTTGCTCGCATCGGCGTTACTCCCAAGGATGTTAACGACATCGAGGAGCTCCGCGCACTTGTCCAGGAGCGTAACGACGCAATTGTAAGAGCCTCTATTCAGTCAATCGTTGTTAACAACGAGGCTGCACCCGCTTTGGAGTGCATCTGGAACGAGGAGGTTGCTGCACCCCGCGCTGCCGAGGTTACATACCACGAGGTAGAGGCTTTGGAGCTTCCTGCAAGCGATTTGATGACTGTTAAGGCTATTAAGTCATTTGCTTTCTAATCGACTTTTAATCGTGTAATTTCTGGGGCGTGTCCTGTGGGCACGCCCTTAATAATAAGTTGGAAATATGAGAAACATGCTTAATAAATTGTGGGCTATTGTGGCGCTTATGGCTGTAGCTGTAGCTTGTGGTCGCGAAATCGACCCACCGCCACCACCCACACCCATTCCTGATTTCAGTGTAAGAGTTGACGATGTAACACGCTCTACTGTAACCGTAAGTGTTGCCCCCTCGGAGAAGATTGCGGACTATATCTGCGTAGTCGAGGAGCGTAGCGTGGTGGATGAGTTTACACAGGATAAATTCGTTATCGCCACTGTATTCCAGGAACTTACAGAGGAGGCTTCATCGAAGGGTCTTACCCTTGCGGAGTATATGCCCTCGATTGTGGATAATGGTGTGATTGAGGGTGCTACCTTCTCGGGCTTGTCGCTCGACACGGAGTACTACCTGTTGGTGTTCGGTGTGGATGATAAATATGAGGCGTGCACCGAGCTTACGAAGGTGGAGTTCAAGACCTTGGCCGTGGAGAAGCAAGAGTGTACTTTCGACATCGCTACCGAGGTGGTGGACAATAGCGTGACTATCAGCGTTGTGCCCTCGGATAAGGAGGTGTATTGGTATTTGTGCACCATGCCTGTTGATACCTACGACTACTACATTAACGACGAGAATGGTTACCAGATGTCGGAGGGTTACTTCTATGAGTACTTCTTCCAGCAGGACATCAACGCCTATCGTGGCGCGGGATATACCGACCAGCAGATTATCGATGCGCTCATCCACAGCGGCGACCTTCAGCTTCAGGCGAGTGGCCTCAATGAGTACACGGAGTACTATATCCTTGTCGCGGGTCTCATTATGGACTCGGAGGGTATCGTTATCTGCACCGATATCGCGAAGCATAGCTATACAACCGAGGGTGCAGCAAAGTCCTCTATGACATTCGAGATTGAGGTGTGGGACGTAAAGCAGATGGAGGCATCGTTCCGCATCACCCCCTCGAACAACAACGACAAATATTGCGCCCTTGTGCAGCCATGGGATGGCGTCTCTACGGCTGACGAGGTGATGCACCAGATTGTCAATCAGTGGGGTGGCTGGATGGAGATTATGGCTGACGACAAGGGTATGGTTGAGCACTCGGGTAATAGCGCCATGAAGCTCCCCGCAGCAGATACCGACTACTACATCATCGCCTTTGGCTACGACGGTGGCATCACCACAGATGCCTACATGAAGACCTTCCGCACGCTCCCTGGTGGCAGCGTTGAGGAGGTGACATTCACGGTCACTGCATCCAACATCTCGCCCTACGGCTTAAACATGAACATCACATCGTCAGACCCCACGATATACTACATCCCAGGCGCATGTGTACCCTCGGAGTACGACGAGGAGCAGTATATGGCATGGGAGAAGGAGGCATTCGACTACTACTATGCAGGCTCGAAGGACTTCAATCCAAGTATCACTATCGCCGAGGTGCTCGATCAGTACTACTACAACGGCAACAGCAACGTCATGGTATCGGGACTTGTGCCCGACACCGAGATTATGGCATACATATACGCCTTGGATAGCCGTACAGGAGAGATTGTCAAGGCCTTTACGTTTGAGAATGTAGCGCGCACCGACACACTCGGCGAGGCGACACCTACGGTGGAGATTGTCGGTTACTACTCGGGTGACGAGGAGAAGGGCTCGATCTTCGGTGATGCTGCGCTCTCGGCAGGTAAGGCTATCATCGTTGTTAAGTACACCAACCTTGACAACGCCCGCACGCTCTTCACCACGATGCTTGAGGGTGACTGCTCGAACATCAACACCTACCCCGACCGCGAACTCTGGACATTGGCGACGGGCTACTGGGCAACATGCTCTATGTCACAGCCCTATGGCTTCTACACCTCGGAGTGGAATAGCGACATGACTGCCCTGGCATACTGCACCGATAACAACGGCAAGATTGGTGAGATTGGTCGCTGCTAT
>JAGBTW010000137.1 GCA_017631135.1 Alistipes sp. | reverse complement strand
GTACTCACGGATACGGTCGAAGATAACCACTGTATCGTTGATTGAGTAACCGATGATTGTAAGGATAGCAGCGATGAATGCCTGGTTAACCTCCATTGCGAAGGGCATCACAGCGTAGAGCATAGAGTAGATACCAATCACGAGGAATGCGTTGTGTGCCAAGGCTGCTGTAGCACCCAAAGCCCACTGCCAACGACGGAAGCGGATAGCGATGTAAACGCCGATAGCCAAGAGCGAGATGATAACAGCGATGAATGAGTTCTTTGCCATCTCGGTAGAGATAGAACCACCCACCTGCTGGCTGCTCTCGATACCGCGCACGTCGAACTGTGTGCTTCGGAACTGCTCGAAGGTGATGTCATCCTTGAAGTACTCCTTGGTTGCGCCATAAAGCACATTCTCGAGAACGTAGTTAGCGTTAACCTTTGCAGCCTCATCCTCTGTCATGCCAGCCTGTGCAGCAGCTACCATCTCGTCGGTAGGCTCGAACTGTGTCTTGATACGGATGGTGTTGTCGGCGATGTTACCGATGCGCATAACCTCCAAAGAGGTGTTTGCAGCGTCGTCAAACTGCTCGAACGCTGTCTCGAGGCTCTCGCGCACGCCGTCCTCATTTACAGCCTGGTCGAACTTAACAACATACTGACGACCACCTGTGAAGTCGATACCCTTATTGAGACCCAATGTGCACAACGAGATAACTGAAGCGATGATGAGCACACCAGAGAGGATGTAAGAGTACTTACGCTTTGAGATGAATGAGAACTTAACATTCTTCAAGAAGTTCTCGGTCATCTTTGAAGAGAACGCACATGTGCCACGACGCTCTGACCACCACTCGAGCAATACGCGAGTAATGAAGATAGAGCAGAAGAGCGATGTGATGATACCGAGTACGAGGGTTGTAGCGAAGCCCTTAACAGGACCTGTACCGAAGAAGAAGAGCACCGCACCAGTGATGATGGTTGTAAGGTTACCGTCGATGATCGCAGAGTAAGCGTTAGAGAAACCATCCTTGATAGCGAGCATCAAGCCCTTACCGCCACGCAACTCCTCCTTAACACGCTCGAAGATGATGACATTAGCATCCACAGCCATACCCATTGTAAGTACGATACCTGCGATACCAGGAAGTGTCAACACAGCACCTGTAGATACGAGCACACCCATGAGCAACAACACGTTGAAGATGAGGGCGATGTTAGCCATCATACCAGCAGTCTTATAGAAGAATGCCATGTAGATGAGCACGAGCACGAATGCGAGTACGAATGAAAGGAGACCTGCTGTGATAGACTCTGCACCGAGTGATGGACCAACAACCTCGTAAGAGATGATTGTTGCAGGTGCGGGCACCTTACCAGAGTTCAATACGTTTGCGAGGTCCTCTGCCTCCTTGGGAGTGAAGTTACCAGAGATTGCAGAGCTACCACCGTCGATACGATCGTTTACGTTAGGAGCAGAGTAAACAACGCCATCCATAACGATTGCAAGGGGCTTGCCGATGTTCTTCTCTGTGAGGTCACCCCACTCGATAGCAGCCTTGCCGTCCATGGTCATAGACACCTCGTAGCCACCAAACTGACCAGTAGTAGCTGTAGCATCAACGATGCCCGAGCCATCCATTGCGGGAACCAAGCCGCCATTGCCCTGAAGAGCGTAGAGTGTGTGAGTACCGCCGCGTGTGCCATCCAAAGAGTTCTTGTTTGACCAAGCGAGCATAATCTGACCGTCGGTAATCTCGTCGAAGCGAGCACGAACACCCTCAAGCTGGAGGTACTCGTTAACCTTTGCCATGTTCTCCTTTGCAGCAGCTGCAACGATAACGCCACCAACATAGCCGTTAGCTACAGAGCCATCGCCAGCCTTGAACTCGTATGACTGTGAGAGGAGCTCGCTGAAGGGAGTAGCGCTAATCTCGGGGTTCTCGTCGATGAGAGCCTCGCGCACAAGCTGGTCAGCCTCAACATAGAGGAACGAGATAAGAGCGTTGCTCATGTTGCTATCGCACACCTCCCAGAACTCGAGGTTTGCTGTTGAAGCGAGGAGCTTCGCAGCGTTCTCGGGGTCATCAACACCGGGCAACTCAACCAAGATACGGTTTGTGCCACGAATCTGCTGGATGTTGGGCTGTACAACGCCAAGAAGGTCGATACGCTCACCAAGCACGCGGTGCATGTTCTCTACAGAGCTTGTAACGTACAAGTTCAACTCCTCTGCAATCTGTGCAGTCTCTGTCTTGCCGTAGATAGTCTGGAGATCCTCCTTTGACATGTTTGCGAGGTATACCTCGATTACGTTAGCGGCATCCTCGCCCTCTGTAGCGCGTGTAACAGCATCCTCACGCTCCTGTGCCTCTGCCTTTGCAACAGCCTTGTCGATGCGAGCGATGAGCTCTGCATCCTTCTTGCCTGCGCGGTTGTCGTCGAGTGCGTGAACACGGATAGCGTCACCTGCCTGAATCTCGAGGGTAACGTTCATACCACCCTTAAGGTCAAGACCGAGGTTCAACTCCTTTGACTTACAGTCACCATAGGTGTAACCCATGTAGACCTTGTCATCCCACTTCTCATTCAAATAAGCCTTGGGATCAGCCTGCTTCTCTGCCTCTGCCTCGATGTTGCGAGTAACAAAGGTAATCGAGAGCTGCCAAATGCTAGCGAGACCTAAAATCAACACTAGCCATTTAATAATACCTTTAATCTGCATCGTTAAAAAGTTTAGTTATTGTTGTTTATGTAATTTTTAATCCTCTTACGTTTGACACTTATGTCCATACGCGCATTAATCGCGCAAAGATATAAAAAAAATCGCAACCTACAACCGTAGATTGCGATAATTATTAACAATTTTAAGGAATAATTCGACTATCGAGTCTCAAGTTCTACTACGTAGTCTGCCTTATCCTGCACCTTGCCGACCTCCAAGAGCACACCGCCCTTTACGCGCTGGAAGCTGATGGGCTTACCATCCTCGAGGGCCTTTGCCGACACTACTTTGCACTCCAAGGGCAAGTACAACATGTCGTAGTCGAGCTCGAAGATGTGCACAAAGAGGCGGTCACCCTTGCGTGTTGTGCATCCCCAGTCCTGCTGTGGGATGTCGCCCGCCGTAGTGCCATATACAGACTCACCATTTACCTTCATCCACTCGCCCATCTCCTGCATTCGCTCGACAGCCACAGCGGGGAGTGCACCATTAGGCTGTGGGCCTACGTTGAGCAACAAGTTTGCACCCTTGCTCGCTGTGCTAACGAGGTAGCGAATGAGTGTCTCGGTAGATTTATAGTTCTGATCCACAACCTTATAGCCCCACATACCGTTCATCGTCTGGCATGTCTCGAGAGGCAGACGGCTAATGTCCTGACCCGAGAGACCATGGGTGTTCTCACCTGGTAGGTCGCGCTCGAAAATCTGAATATCCTCACCCTCGAAAGGTGTCTGGTGGTGGTTGTTTGCCACCATGCATGAGGGCTGCAACTTGTGAACAAGAGCGTACTGCTCGTCGAGGTGCCAATCGAAGGGCGTAGCATCCTCGTCGTGATCCCACCAACCATCGAACCACATGGCGCGGATAGGGCCATAGTTTGTGAGGAGCTCGGTGATTTGGTTGTTCATGAAGCTAAAGTAGCTATCCCAGCTAATCTGTGTGCGGTCACGACCTGCCACACCCCAGCCTGTGCGACCACGGGGGTAGTCGTCGCGATACCAGTCGGCATGCGAATAGTAGAGGTGGAGGGCTATACCCTGCTTGTGACACTCCTCGGCCAACTCCTTGAGCACGTCGCGCTGGAAGGGCGTAGCATCGACAATATTATACTCCGACTCTGCAGTATCCCACATCGAGAAACTGTCGTGGTGACGCGTTGTGAAACATATATATTTCGCACCCGACGCCTTTATTGCTGACACCCACTCCGCAGCATTGAAGCGATGGGGGTAGAAAGCATCGGCAGCCTTGGCATACTCGTCACGGTTTATGCCCTGTGCATTCTGCATGTACCACTCGCCTTGCGCGAACATGCTGTATATACCCCAGTGAATGAAGATACCGAAGCGATCCTCGGCAAACTCCTGCTGCGACTTACGCACCTCCTCCGAGGGCACATAACCCTGCGCCGAGAGCGAAGATAGGCTCAACGCACATAGTAGCGTTAGTACAAATTTTCTCATAGTTATAGGTTTTAGTTTTTGGTTTTCAGAGTTAGTAAACTTCTCGAGAATTAGGGAGATTAGGGAATTTAAGGAGTTTAGGGAGTTGTAATTTTCCCCCTCACGAAATTCTATAATTTCCTTAAAATCACTAAATTCATTAATCAGCACCACCCAAATTTATTGTTAGAAGGGGTTAGATACAACGCTCGGCGAATTTCTCGGCGATGGGCTGTACTAAAGCGTACTGCCCATTGCAGAGATAATTCGTTAGCGGCAGTAGATAGCCCCTTATCACAATAAATTTAATCCATCTTCAATACAGCAAGGAACGCTGATTGAGGCACCTGTACCGAGCCAATCTGTCGCATACGCTTCTTACCAGCCTTCTGCTTCTCGAGGAGCTTGCGCTTACGAGAAATATCACCGCCATAACACTTTGCGGTAACATCCTTGCGCACAGCCTTGACGGTCTCGCGGGCGATAATCTTCGCACCGATAGCCGCCTGGATGGCGATGTCGAACTGCTGGCGGGGTATAAGCTCCTTGAGCTTCTCGCACATCTTGCGACCAAAGTCGTAGGCGTGGTCGGCATAGATGAGTGACGAGAGGGCGTCGACAGCCTCGCCATTGAGGAGGATGTCGAGCTTCGCGAGCTTGCTTATCTGGTAGCCTGTGCGGTGGTAGTCAAATGAGGCATAGCCCTTTGATATGCTCTTGAGCTTGTCGTAGAAGTCGAAGACAATCTCCGAGAGGGGCATCTCGAAGTTTACCTCGACACGATCCTGGGTGATGAATGTCTGATTCTTCATCACGCCACGCTTGTCGATGCAGAGCTTGAGCACATTACCGAGGAAGTCGGCCTTGGTGATTATCTGCGCGAGGATGTAGGGCTCCTCAATCTTTGCCACCTTGGTAATCTCGGGGAGTCCCGATGGGTTGTGCACCTCGAGCTCCTCGCCCTGTGTTGTTGTGATGTGGTACGACACGTTGGGTACGGTGGTGATTACATCCATGTCGAACTCGCGGTAGAGGCGCTCCTGGATAATCTCCATGTGGAGAAGACCGAGGAAGCCACAGCGAAAGCCGAAGCCGAGGGCAAGAGAGCTCTCGGGCTCGAATGTGAGCGACGCGTCGTTGAGCTTAAGCTTCTCGAGCGATGCACGGAGGTCCTCATATTGGTCTGCCTCAACGGGATATACACCCGCAAAGACCATGGGCTTAACATCCTCGAAGCCCGCAATAGCCTCGCTGCAAGCATTTGCTACAGAGGTGATTGTATCACCCACCTTGACATCAGTAGAGTTCTTAATGCCCGAGCAGATGTAACCTACGTCGCCCGCCTTAATCTCGCCACGCTCCTGCATTTTGAGATTCAAAACACCAATCTCATCGGCATCGTACTCGCTGCCTGTGTTGAAGAACTTGACGTGGTCGCCCTTGCGTATTGTGCCGTTGAAGACACGGAAGTATGCGATAACGCCACGGAAGGGGTTAAACACCGAGTCGAAGATAAGCGCCTGAAGGGGTGCATTCTCGTCACCCTCGGGAGCGGGTATGCGCTCTACGATTGCCTCGAGGACATCCTCAACACCCTGACCTGTCTTACCCGATGCGAGGAGAATCTCCTCCTCCTTGCAACCTATGAGGTCGATAATCTGATCCTTAACCTCGTCAATCATCGCCGACTCACAATCAATCTTGTTGAGCACAGGGATAATCTCGAGGTCCTGACCAAGTGCGAGGTAGAGGTTCGAGATTGTCTGTGCCTGAATGCCCTGTGTGGCATCCACAACAAGGAGCGCACCCTCACATGAGGCGATTGCGCGTGACACCTCGTATGAGAAGTCGACGTGTCCTGGGGTGTCGATAAGGTTGAGCGTGTACTTCTCGCCATTGCGGGCGTTGTACTCCATCTGTATGGCGTGGCTCTTGATGGTGATACCCTTCTCGCGCTCGAGGTCCATATCGTCGAGCACCTGCGCCTGCATCTCGCGCTGGTTCAAGGTGTTAGTCTTTTCCAATAGACGGTCGGCAAGCGTACTCTTACCGTGGTCGATGTGTGCTATAATGCAAAAGTTGCGAATGTTCTTCATCTGTAGCGACAACTTAATGTTCTATAATATTGATTTAGTCTGCAAATATACATCTTTTTTGTGAGACTATAAAATCTCATGCCAACAATTTGCGGTATTACGCTAATTTATAGGGAGTGAGGAGGCTTTATGAAGAACGAAACAAAAGGTTCTAAAAGGTTCAAAAGGGGGATTCCTTTTAGAACCCTTCGAACCCTTTGAACCCTTCGAACCCTTAAAAGCCCCCATCATTAGCGACAGACCACAATTTCTTGTCAGAAGGGGTTAGATGTGGCCTCGACATGAAATTGCCCCGGATGGGTAGTACTTGACGTACGTCCCATTCGGGGCAATGATTGAGAGGTCGCAGATGACCCCTTATCACAAGAAATTTACCAAATTACAAGTGTTCGAGGCAATAGTCAACCATCTTCTGACGCACGTTGACCATGTCATTGGGGCGCATAGAGTGGTTCTGGTCGGGATATACCATCATGTCGTACTGCTTCGCAGAGCGGTTGAGTGCGCGACACATCTCGATGGCATTCTGGAAGTGTACATTGTCGTCGGCTGTGCCATGGATGATAAGAAGGCGAGTCTTATCGGATAGACGGTCAGCGAAGTTGATGGGCGAGTTATTGTCGTAGCCCTCGGGGTTCTCGCTGGGCAGACCGTTGTATATCTCGGTATAGATAGAGTCGTAGTAGCGCCATGAGGTCACGGGAGCCACGGCGATAGCTATCTTGAAGATGCCATCACCCTTGAGTGCGCAGCCGAGAGCCATGAAGCCACCATACGACCAGCCGTAGATGCCGACGCGTGAAGAGTCGATGAACTCCTGACGTGCGAGGTGGCGCGCAAAAGATATTTGATCTTGAACCTCGGCATTACCAAGGTTTGCGTATGTCACCTTCTTGTACTCCTCGCCGCGATAGCCTGTGCCACGCGCGTCGCAGCATGCCACGATGTAGCCGTTGCGTGCGAGGGTCTCCTCCCAGTCGGTGGTGTAGCGGTTCTCAATCTGCTGTGAGCCAGGACCAGAGTACTGCGTGATAAGCACGGGGTACTCATTAGAGGGGTTGAAGTTCTCGGGATAGATGAGGTAGTACTGCAACTCGTCACCACGCTCTGTGGTGAATGTCATGTAGTTACGCTGGTAGGCGGGCTTTGCATCGCTCTTGGGCTCGAGCATGAGCGAGCGCACCTCCTTGCCCTTGGCGTTATATACCGCAGCTGTGGGATAGCAGTCTGTTGCCGAGTGCTCCGCAGCGAAGTACTTCATATCTGCTGATGGGTATACTCTCCAGTAGCCAGGCTTCGAGAGTAGACACTGCTTCTTCGTGCCGTCGATGCTCACAGAGTAGAGGTGACGTTCGAGGGGCGACTGCTCGGTAGACATGTAGTATACGGTCTTGTGGTCCGCAGAGAGACCCACGAGCTGTGTAACCTCCCACTCACCCTCGGTGATAGCGTTTAGGCGACCCTCGGCGATAGAGTGTAGGTAGAGGTGGAACCAACCTGTAGATGTCTCCTCGCGCACGATGAAACGATCCTCGTCGATGAAGGTGATGGTAGCCTCGTTGGGGCGCTCCACATAGCGCTCATCCTCCTCGTTGTAGATAACGCGCTCGGAGCCATCAGCCTCGACCATAACCACCTCGAAGTGGTTCTGAAGGCGGTTGACACGATAGAAGAAGAGGTTACCCGCGGGGGTGTAGCCGATGCGGGGGATATACTGGTCGGTATTCTCGCCCACCGACACCTCGCGAGTCTCGCCTGTGTAGAGGTCATAGACATGGAGCGTAACGATAGAGTTATCGTCGCCCGCCTTGGGATATTTAAAGCTGTAAGCCTTGTTGTAGAGCGTGTTATCGAAGCGCATCATCTCAAACTCCTTAACGCGGCTCTCATCAAACTTAAGGTAGGCAATCTCGCGACCATCGGGCGAGAAGGCATACGCCTTTGTAAAGCCATACTCCTCCTCGTATACCCAGTCTGTAGTGCCGTTGATGATATGGTTCCACTCGCCATCCGAGGTGATGTTGTATATCTCGTTTGTCACGAGGTCGTATACGAAGATGTCGTTGTTGTAGCCCATGGCGAGGAAGCGATTGTCGGGCGAGAACGATATGTCGCGCACGTCGTCAATCTTTATTGTCGAGCCATCAGGGCAAGCGATGTAGTAGTCCGAGGTGAACGAGTGGCGATATATCTCCTTACGTGGAGACTCACCCTCCCACTTCTCGTACAAAGCCATTGTGCCATCGGGCGACTTCTTGTACGACATGATGAGGTTGTCGGTGGTGAATACCACCTCACCCTCTGAAGCCTTGTTGTAGTCGTAGAGAACTACATTGCGACCATCGAGCTCCATATACTGATGTGTACCCTCCACGGGAGTAAGT
>JAGBTW010000136.1 GCA_017631135.1 Alistipes sp. | reverse complement strand
TAACAGTACATGGAGTGCGAGTCGGGGTTGTTCATCGCCACGCCGTTTATCGTGACGTTGATGCGCGGAGCATCCGTGCCTCGCAGGCGTATTGCCGTAGCACCGATGCCGATGCCCGTCTCTTTAGTAGCAATGATTGAGGGAGTTAGCGCAAGTGCCGAGGGCATATCTGTGCCATAGGCCGAGCGCTCAAGGCTCTCTTGCGAGAGGTTGTCCTGCGCCACGGGCGTGGTGCGCTTGGCATTTACAGTTGTCACCTCGATAAGGTCAATGTCATAGTTGCGGAGCGTGTCCTGAAGATTGTAGGCATCTTGTGCCTTGGTTGCCGCACAGAGAACGATGATTGCGGCGATAAAACAAAAAATCCTTTTCATACTTTAATAAATTTAAGTTGAAAAGGGGCTTCTTAAGATATTTCCGTGTTCCCGGTCTCGGCATTACCCGTATCCGGTTCAATGGGTTTAATCTCAGCCAATCTCTTCACTGCGTTACGCGATTGGCTGCGATAATACTTACAAACCCTCTAAATCTCCCTTTGAAAAGGGAGACTTTTGGGTAGTCTCTTACCGCCATTCGTCTCGAGATTGGCTGGCCATTTCATTAAACCTTTCTCTAACAGTGAAGGAGTAGCACCCCTTATATGGCGCAAAGATAAACATAAATTCTCAAAATCATAGCAATATAGGTGATTTTTCGTATCTTTGCGTAGAATACTGCGATCTTATGACGATTAAGAAATTGACAATATGCCTCGCCGTGGCGATGATTTTTTGCGCGCTACCCGCAGCGACCGCACAAGCACAAGAGAGGCACGATATACGACTTGCGTGGGTGTTAGGTGCGCGAGGCAACTACGGCTTGGCGAGCCACACCACCCTATCGTACATAGGCGACTTGGACAACACCGCACAAGAGCCACGCGCAGGGGCTACAACATGGTTAAGCTTCACGCTCGACTACGCCTACAGAGTAAACCACTGGTTTAGTGTTGGTTGCAGCGCGGCATGGACAGCGGGCATCTGCAACCTATACTATCACGATAGTAACAAACGCTGGGACACCAAGCATGTTGACTACATATCGCTATTGCCCACAGCACGCTTCACATGGCTACGCCGAAGCATCGTAGAGTTATACTCAAGCCTTGGCGCCACTGCGGGCATCGAACATTGGGTGCACTACAATGGTGGCAAGCAACACACCTACCGTCCCTATCTCTCCTACGACATCAAACCCATAGGTATTGCTGTGGGTCGCAAGTGGTACGGCTTTGCCGAGGCGGGATATGGCGCGCGAGGTATATTCAATATTGGCGTGGGACACCGATTCTAATCATCACTGCCGAGCACCCTATTTTTCTTATATGTAAGCGCCGTAACTATGGCTATAATCAGCACCACAATGCTATTGAACAAGTAGGCGAAGGTGTGACCTGTTGTATGGAATAGATGGTCGATGCCGTCAATCATAAACGGAGCAACAAGGATAGCGAAGTAGTTGGTTGTCATGACTATAGCCAACGACAGCGTAGCGAGGTGAGGCGGTGCATTTGTCGCAGCCTTATCGTAGATTATGGGTTGCATAACACCATAACCCAAACCCGTAAGTATAGCACCTATCGTTAGCGATAGCGACGTGGGGTGCTGCAACGACATAAGAGCAAGACCGACACACATAGCAATCAGCGACCATAGGTTCACCGCGCGCCCAAAGATGGCGATGAGGCGATTGAGCATGAGTCCTGGTGCCATAATAGCGAGGAAGAAAAGCGATATTACCACACCCGCTTCGCTGCTATCCATGCCCGCGAGCGTCGCAACATACGAGGTGTTGTAGGTCACGATAAGCGAGGTGTAGGTGATAGCAAAGTAGAAGAGGACAAGCCCCACGATAATCTTGACATTGAGCGTCGTCTGTCGATTCTGCGCACCCGTCTTTGGCTCGGGCTCGGGCTTTGTGCGACTGATGGCGGGAATGAGCACAAGCGTGACAATGGGCAGCAGATAGACAACAAACGCCAAGTGCCACTCCACATCTGCCAAGTAGCCCACAGCCGAGGTGGCAACAACAAGCGTAAGGTTATTCACCGCCGAGCTTATACCGAGTTGCTTAACACGCTCGTCACCAGTGAAATAGTCAACTATCAGACCTGTGGACAAGGGGATAATCATTCCTGCGCCCACGCCCACAAGGGTGCTCGTAATGATGAGTTCGATAAGTGTGCGCGAGAGTGTACAGCCCACGCCACTTGCCAAGAATATCGACGTGCCTATAACGAGCAGTCGCATCTTATTACCCCTAACCGCCCAGCGACCCGCCAAGAGCATAAAGGGTATAATCATGAGCGAGGGCAGCGACTCGAGCATCTGCACCTCGAGCTCGCTCGCATGCGGAAAGATGGTCTGCATATCATCCAAAATTGGCGAAATAGCCAAACCAGGCAGCGACACTATTGCCGACACCGACCATATAGCCACAAGGGCAACAAGAGATATTTTTCCCTTACCAGTATCAATCATTATAGACCATATTTTTATTACACACCCCTCAAACAAAGAGCATGCCACGCACCTTTCGCGCGCACATATACGCGCACACCTTGTTTATTCAGCTTTTTTTGCTAACTTTGTGCGATTATGTAGATTCAACGACTAAAACATCATAAACCATGAAAAGAATTATCGCTCCTTCGGTACTTTCTGCCGACTTCGGCAACCTCAATCGTGACATGGAGATGCTCGAGCGCTCTGGCGCAGAGTGGGTACATGTCGATGTTATGGATGGCGTATTTGTGCCAAACATATCGTTCGGCTTTCCACTTATGAAGCCCTTGCGCAAAGGCACTACAAAGGTGTTGGATGTACACCTCATGATTACCGCACCCGAGAAGTATGTTACACGCTTTGTCGAGGCGGGCGCTGACTATGTCACCTTCCACTACGAGGCTACGGAGAACATCCAGGAGTGCATCGACCTCATTCGCAAGGCGGGTGCAAAGGTGGGTATATCTATCAAGCCCGGCACAGAGCCCGAGGTATTGGATAAGTGGCTCACACAGCTCGACCTCATTTTGGTCATGAGCGTAGAGCCAGGCTTCGGTGGTCAGAAGTTCATGCCCTCGTCAATTGCCAAGTGCGAGTATCTCAACAAGAAGAAGCAGGAGATGGGTCTCAACGACCTCATCATCGAGGTTGATGGTGGCATTTCGGCATCTAACTCACGCCTACTCTTCAACGCAGGTGCAGAGGCTTTGGTTGCTGGCAGCTCCGTATTTGGTGCTCCCGACCCCGAGCAGGCAATCGTAGATATGCTTAACTCATAATTGACTCTTAGGGATGATTTCGCTCGACAACCTCACCATAAGCTACGGAGGCTGGACACTCTTCGACGGCATATCGTTCATGATTAACCCCAAAGACCGCATAGGTCTTGTGGGCAAGAACGGTGCGGGCAAGACCACCCTACTGCGTGTCATCACGGGTGAGCAGCAGCCCACAGAGGGTGCCGTGACCATAAACAGCGAGTGCACCATAGGCTATCTACCCCAGCAGATGCGCG
>JAGBTW010000135.1 GCA_017631135.1 Alistipes sp. | reverse complement strand
TAGTGGAGCAGTTGCCAAAAGCGGCTTGATGCTCGGTCTTGGTGAGAGCGAAGAGGAGATACTTCAAACTTTGCGCGACTTGCGCGAGGCGGGAGTATCAATCGTCACACTCGGCCAATATCTACGACCAACTAAGGAGCACTACCCCGTAAAGGCGTATATCACTCCCGAGAAGTTCGAAGAGTACCGACTTGCAGCTCTCGAAATGGGCTTCAGCTATTGTGCCAGCGCACCCCTTGTGCGTTCGTCATACTTGGCTGATGCTGCACTTGAAGCTGTGAAGAAGGTATGCAGAACGAAGTAGAAATCAGAGATTTACAGACTATGTCATATGGCGAGTGCTGGGATTTGCAGCGTTCGCTCTTCGATGCTTTGTGCACAAAGAAGCTCAACAAGGAGTTCCAAGAGGGTGAGCCTCGTGGAACGATTCTTATCGTTGAGCACCCCGCGGTATACACACTCGGAAAGAGTGGCCACGCCGAGAACATGCTCTGCACGACGGAGTATCTCGAGAGTCTTGGTGCGGAGTTCTATCACATCGACCGCGGTGGCGACATCACCTTCCATGGCCCAGGACAGCTCGTATGCTATCCCATTGTCGACCTTGATGCAATAGGTTTGGGTGTAAGGCGTTACATCGAGGCCCTCGAGCAGACCATCATAGACCTCGCAGCCGACTATGGCATCGAGGCACATCGCTCGGAGGGTGCATCGGGTGTGTGGATTACGCGCCCTGGCAACCGTTTGGAGAAGCTCTGCGCAATAGGTGTGCGCGCTTCGCATGGCGTTACCATGCACGGCTTGGCTATGAACGTCTCTACGGACCTCAATTGGTTCCACTTGATTAACCCCTGTGGCTTCACGGACCGTGGCGTATGCTCGCTCACGACGCTCACAGGCCGAGAGGTGACGATGGAGGAGGTTAAGCCCAAGTTTATTAATTACTTAACGAAAAATTTAAATGTTAAATATAAAAAATAGAAGTTATGCCCATAGAGAAAAGATGGGTTGTCAAGCCGCAGGGCGAGCGCGCTGTGGTGGAGTCGCTCTCCACCGAGCTCGGGATGTCTACGGTGTTGACCAACCTGCTGGTTCAGAGGGGCATAGACACCACGGAAAAGGCGAAGAAATTCTTCTCTCCATCCCTACGCGACTTGCACGATCCATTCCTAATGAAGGATATGGAGAGGGCTGTGGAGCGCATAGAGAGGGCAGTGAAGGCTGGCGAAAAGGTAATGATTTACGGAGACTACGATGTCGACGGAACCACTGCCGTGGCGCTGGTTTACAAGTTCTTAAGCCAGATAGGACACAAGAATTTGCTGTTCTATATTCCTGACCGATATGTCGACGGTTATGGCATATCGATCCGAAGCATCGAGCACGCACTGCGCAAGGGTGTTACGCTTGTCATAGCTTTGGATTGCGGCATCAAAGCCGTTGAAAAGGTGGCCTATGCCAAGGAGCGTGGCGTAGATTTCATCATCTGCGACCACCACCTACCTGCCGAGGAGATTCCCCAGGCAGTGGCTGTATTAGATCCCAAACGCACCGACTGCAACTATCCTTTCGATGAGTTGAGTGGTTGTGGCGTTGGTTTTAAGCTCGTCGAGGCGTATGCTCGACGCAACAACATCCCGTTCTCGGATATCGAGCACCTGCTGGATTTGTTGGTCGTGAGCATCGCGTCAGACATTGTGCCTCTTGTGGATGAAAACCGCATTTTGGCATACTACGGATTGCGTAAGCTCAACTCTACGCCGTCGAAGGGTTTGCTCTCCATAATCAAGATTTGTGGCTTGGAGGGACACAACATCACCATCGACGATATAGTCTTCAAGATTGGTCCTCGCATCAATGCTGCGGGACGCATGCGTATGGATGAGGATGATGAGAACGCGGCACCCTCGGGTGGTCATGCTGCGGTGAGCCTTCTTATCGAGGGTAACGAGGATGAGGCGGCAAAGTTTGGCGAGGTTATAGACTCGTTCAACCAAGACCGCAAGTTCATCGACCGCAATGTGACGCAGGAGGCGCACGACTATGTCGAGTCGCACCCCGAGCTCAAGGCGCTCAAGAGCACCGTCATCTACAACCCCAAGTGGATGAAGGGCATCGTGGGCATCGTCGCATCGCGCCTTATCGAGACCTACTATCGTCCTACGGTGGTGCTGACAAAGTCTAACGGCTTTGTTACGGGCTCTGCGCGCTCTGTCGCAGGCTTCGACCTCTACCAGGCTGTGGAGTCGTGCTCCGACCTGTTGGAGAACTTCGGTGGACATATGTACGCTGCGGGTCTCACGATGAGAGAGGAGAATGTTGAGGCCTTCACCAAGCGCTTCAACGACTATGTCGAGAAGAACATAGACCCCAACATCTTGGTGCCCCAGGTGGATATTGACAGCGAGCTGCTCTTCTCGGAGATTACCGACCAGTTCCAGCGCCAGCTCAATAGCTTCCAGCCCTTCGGCCCTGGCAACACGGCGCCCGTGTTCATGACGCGTGGTGCGAGCAACCGCGGTGATGCGAAGCTTGTGGGTGTCGAGTGTGACCACCTGCGCATGGACTTGATGCAGCGTCAGAAGCCTCACACCACGATTCCCGCTATCGCCTTCCAGCAGCCCACACACTACGAGTGGGTGCGTGCGGGTAAGCCCATAGCTGTATGCTATCAGATTGTCGAGAACCACTATCGCGGCACGGTGAGCAAGCAGCTTCGTGTTAAGGATATAAAGCCTGAGCGATAAAGATTACTTATAAAGAAATGCCCCAAGGTCTCCTTGGGGCATTTCTTTTAGAGGGGGAGGGGTTGAAAGGGTTCGAAAGGGTTCGAAAGGGTTCGAAAGGGTTCGAAAGGGGGGGGGTGTAAATCACCCTCTGAACCCTTTGAACCTTTTAGACCACTTTGACCCCTTCAAAAGCCCTTTGCCCCCTTTGCCCCTTTCAAAAACCTTAACTCTCTTCTCTTTAATTCTTCACAAACGTGAGGCGCTCCCACAGGGCGCGGGGGATAAGGCGCCAAAAGCCGACAAGGAGTTTGTAGCGCCAGTCGAAGATTGTTATGCGCCTATGGTAGCGGAGCGAGTCTACGACATAGTTTGCTGCGCGTTGTGCGGTCATGAGCATGGGGTAGCGCTTCTCGGGGTTGAGAATTTCGGTTGCCACAAAGCCTGGGCGTATATCTCCCACAGTGATGGGTATATGCTGCATGCGCGCGTGCTGCGCAAGGGCAATGAGGTATGTCGTCTGCATGCTCTTTGTTGCCGAGTAGGCAGGGGCTTGTCCTATGCCCGTGGTGCCCGCAACGGAGGTGATAACGGCTATGTGTGCTTTGTTGTGCTTGTCGTAGGCGGGAGTGCGCTTGACATAATTTATGAAGTGGTCGACGATGCGCACCATGCCCATGCAGTTTGTCTCTACGGTGCGCAGTTCCATATCTTCGTCGAGCGTGGGGTTCTGCTTGCCTATGCCCGAGGCGAAGAGCAGCGCATCGGGGGCTCCAACCTCGGCGATAAGCTCATCGAGAGCCTCTGTAGCCGAAGCATCCGTAACATCCATAACACGATAGCTAATGTGCTCTGTGCCAATGCGTTGTTGTAACTCTATGAGTCGCTCCTCGCGGCGACCAGCGATGCCCACACGCACACCCTCCGAGGCGAGTTGCTCGACAACGGCACGACCGATGCCCGAGGTTGCACCTACGACTATAACAGTTCGTAATCTCATACCTGATTTCTTATTACTCATTAAAAAAAACAGGGCTGCCCGAAGACAGCCCTGTGTAATCTCTCAAAGGATTTAGATTATGCCTCGGGAGCGATAGCCTCTGAAGGGCAAACACCTGCGCAAGTACCGCAGTCGATGCACTTTGAAGAGTCGATTACATAGATGTCACCTGCTGAAATTGCCTCAACGGGGCACTCGTCGATACATGTACCACATGCAACGCAAGAATCTGAAATTTTGTAAGCCATATTACTTAATTTTTTAATGAGTGTTTCAATAATTGTGCACTATTCACTGCAAAGATACAAATTATTTTATAAAATCAAAGCCTGTGTAAGGAATTAATGCATCAGGTATGCGTATTCCCTCTGCGGTTTGGTTGTTTTCGAGCAGTGCAGCCACGATGCGGGGGAGTGCCAACGATGAGCCATTGAGCGTGTGTGCCAACTGCGTCTTGCGGTTGTCGTCGCGGTAGCGAAGCTTGAGGCGGTTGGCCTGGAACGACTCGAAGTTAGAGACTGACGACACCTCTAACCAGCGCTGCTGTGCTGCAGAGTATACCTCGAAGTCGTAGGTGAGTGCCGAGGTGAACGACATGTCGCCACCACAGAGGCGCAAGATGCGGTAGGGTAGACCGAGTGACGCAACGATAGACTCGACATGTGCAACCATGGCGTCGAGAGCCTCGTATGAGTTGTCGGGGTGTGACACCTGGACAATCTCCACCTTGTCGAACTGGTGGAGGCGGTTAAGTCCGCGCACATCCTTGCCATACGAGCCCGCCTCGCGACGGAAGCAGGGGGTGTAGGCGGTCATCTTCACGGGCAACTCCTTCTCGTCGAGGATGACATCGCGGAAGATGTTCGTCACGGGAACCTCGGCTGTGGGCACGAGGTAGTAGCCATCGGCTGTGGCGTGGTACATCTGACCCTCCTTGTCGGGCAACTGACCTGTGCCGAAGCCCGAAGCCTCGTTGACCATGATGGGGGGCTCAACCTCCTGATAGCCAGCTGCGGTGTTGCAGTCGAGGAAGTAGTTGATGAGCGCGCGCTGGAGACGTGCACCCTTGCCCTTGTATACGGGGAAGCCAGCACCTGTGAGCTTCACGCCAAGGTCGAAGTCGATGATGTCGTACTTCTTTGCGAGCTCCCAG
>JAGBTW010000134.1 GCA_017631135.1 Alistipes sp. | reverse complement strand
GTCTTGTTGAAAATCGTCGCTGGGTGGATCGTCTCGACCTGTTGACGCCCGAAGTTGAGGAGTGGCGCAACAGCCGTCCTTCGTATAAGAACCGACAAAAGTAACGCTATGTCAAGATTTAGCATAACCCTATGCACGCTCCTCGCAACCGCGGGTGTTGCCGTGGCGCAGTCCCCTCAAACACCCTCCGAGGGTGTCGACCTGCATCGCACACGCCTTATCCCCTATGCGACGGATGCGGCAGCCGGCGAGAGACAGCTGAGCAAACAACGCTACATGCAACCCATTGTCGAGTGGACGAGGGATGCCGAGGGTGCACTGCTTGGCGAGTTTACATACCCCTTCTCGTGGGTCGAGCGACAGATATTCGTGCGCATAGAGGGCGTGGGCGTGCCCTACGAGGTATTGGTGAATGGTAAGAGCGCGGGCACTTCGACAAATGGTCACGCAGCAACGGAGTTCAACATAACAAAGATTTCGCGCGAGGATAAGAACACCCTCACGCTACGCCTTCTCGACAAAAAGAGCGTAGCCGACATCGAGGGCTTCGACGCGGCATCTTCGACACCTATTGCCTATGTGTTGTCGCAGCCTCGCGTGCGCGTGCGCGATATATACTATCGTACCACCAAGGGCACGGGCTCGGTGGTGAATGTCGACTTCGGCGCAGTGATGCACAACGAGACGCTCGGCGAGAAGAGCTCTCGCATATACTATGAGCTATACCTCAACGACACGATACGCCTTACGGGTGGTCACCGCGATGTGCAGCTCGGCATGCATGGCATCGACACCATACGTTTTGGCGCTCCTGTGCCCGACTCGGTGCTGTGGAGCAGCAACAACCCCTCGCAGCTATCGCTACGCCTCAAGAACCGCATCGCAGGCCGCGATGTGGAGTTCTACGACATAGCTCTTGGACTACGCGAGTTGCAATATGCCGATGGCTCGTTCTACATTAACGGCACAGCAACACCCATCGAGTGGACCGAGGTGTCACCCAACGCCACAGCGGAGGTTGTCGAGACACTCTACAGCAAGGGACACCGCGCCCTGCGCTTCACTGCGGGTGGCGTGAGTGACGAGGTGCTTACGGCGTGCGACAAATTGGGTATATATGTCGCCATCACCGCACCCATCAACACCTCACACATGGGTCCCTCGCGCAAGCGTGGCGGCAACCCATCGAACAACCCTCGCTGGCGCGACCACTACACCGCGCGCGTGACGCAGATGATATACACCACCCAACGCCACCCCTCGGTAATCGCCTACTACCTTGCTGACGATAGCGCCAACGGCATCTGCCTCTACGAGGCATACCTCGCCGCCAAAGCGATACCCCACGGCCGCCCCATATTCTACGACGACGGCAATGGCGAATGGAACAACGACGGCAAATAACGGCAATTGTAACAACCACTAACAACACACCAAGGACCGACTCCTCCCCGGACTCGGTCCTTGTGTTTTAGGGGAGATTAGGGAAGTTAAGGAACTTAAGGAGGATAGAATCTGTTAACCAAATTCACTAAACTCTCTAAATTCCTTAAAATCCCTAATAAATTTACTACCTTTGTAAAAAAGATAATCATGAATGAGACAACCCTAATCAAGCCACAAGGCGACCATAGAAATCTAATATGCTACCGCAAGGCGGAACTAATATACGACATAACTTATCATTTTGCACATTCGGCATATGCGTGTGGTGACAGAACTATAGATCAGATGGTTCAAGCAGCACGCTCGGGCAAGCAAAATATTGTTGAGGGTAATGCAGATATAGAAACCTCAATAGAGATGGGTATTAAGCTTATTAATGTCGCTAAAGCAAGCTTCAAAGAGTTATTAGCAGATTATGAGGACTATCTACGAGCTAATGGTTTTGAACTGTGGGGCTATGACTCCGAAAAGTTTCTTGCAATGCGCAAACTTGGCATTGAGAGTAGCAACCAATCTATTTTAGATATTGCAAAATCACGTCCTCTCGACACTGTAGCCAACATGGCAATCATTCTACTCAAGCAGGAAGACTACCTACTACATAAACTTCTCGCATCACTCTCCGAGCAATTCCTCGACGAGGGTGGCTTCAAAGAGAAAATGCACCGCATGCGTGTGGAACGAAGGGGAAGGTAGGGCGTTTAAGGATATTAGATTAGGGAAATTAAGGAGATTAAGGAATTTAAGGAAGATAAGTATATTCACTAATTTCACTAAATTCCCTAAACTCCCTAAACTCCGTATAATCAGATAGTGACCACAGCGACAAGGTGGTGTGGCATAGCCACCCTTAGAGAGCGATGCACCATAGATGAAGTCTACCTGACCACCTACGCCAGAGTAGAACTTACGACCGAGTGAGTCAGCACATACCTGACCAGTGATATCTACCTGGGGCGACTGACGGAGATGTCAAATAGGGGAAGAGTCAGCGTGATGAAAGCCATATTTATAGGAATAGACCTCCAACACGCCGCTGTGACTTAAGATTACTTTGCCTTTTGCACAATCTTTACACGATCTTCTGCTGTGAATGACTCTGCATTGAGGTATGCAACGCGCTTTGTGCCATCGGTATTGGGCAATACGGTAAGGCGCACTGCCGACTTCGACGAAAGAAGGGCTCGTGTATCCTCGCTCTCGGTGTACTCTCTAATAAGCTCGACATCAGTAATCCAGTCTACTTCGTGCTGCCAATCTTCAAAGTCGTTATCCTCGGATACGGTCACGCTATCAACGCCCGTTGACCACAAGGTGAGTGTGTAGCTACCGCCCTCGGCAGGCACCTCCAACTTACGCTCGCTAAACTCAACCTTGGGCACATCCATAAGGCATGACACGCACGTGACACACGCCATAGCCAAAACAAGAAGATACTTTACGGTTCTCATACACTCGAAACTATTAAGGTTTAATCTACACAAAGATAGTAAAAAAATGGATTAACAAGGTGTTTAACAAGAAAGATTTAGACTTTTTACTCGCCAGAGCGGTGATAGTGGACTCAGAACCAACTCCCCCCTTGTCAGCGTTGCGATTAAGGCGAGAGCAGAGCAAGTTTACTTGTTATGCCGAGCCGCAGCAACGAAAAGGAGCGAAGCGAACTTAAAGGGGGATTTAGAGGGATTGTAGATATGAAAAGGTGGTGTTTCACCACCACTATATTAAGGGTTAAAAAAAAGGCCTTCCCATGCGAGAAGCGATAACCCACCATAGCGCGAGACCAATTTTTCGTCAGAGTGGTGCATATGTGGTGCTGACATGAAAAAGCCACCGATGGGTAGTACTAAGGCGTACATCCCATTGGTGGCTTTGATTGAAGCGCCGCAGATGCGCCGCTATCACGGAAAATTACTT
>JAGBTW010000133.1 GCA_017631135.1 Alistipes sp. | reverse complement strand
TCCCCGTTGTCGACCATGCGGGTAAGCTCCTTGGCGTTGTGCAGCTCGACGACCTTCGCCACGACATGTTCAACCGCGACAAGTGGGCAACACCCATCATGCACTACATGATTCAGCCCCCCGACAAGGTTCACGAGCACGAGATGATACAGAGCATCATGCCCCGCTTCGAGCAGGCAAACACATGGATGCTCCCCGTCATCGACAAGCAGAACCACTACCTCGGCTTCATCTCGAAGTCGCGCATCCTGAACGCCTACCGCGAGGCCCTCGTGAATGTCTCGCAAGCTGACTAAAGAGCAATGGGTAATTAGTAATGGGTTTTATATGTCATCCTGAACGTCAGTGCAGAATCTCTCGGGCAGTACGACCATCAATCGTCTCGGAGACCTGGAGATGTTTCGCTACCGCTCAACATGACAGCATAAAATGACATAAGTGACATAAGTGACAATAGAGACAATAGGAATGATGCTATCAGCAGACATTGTCATCCTGAACGTCAGTGCAGGATCTCTCGGGCAGTACGACCATCAATCGTCTCGGAGACCTGGAGATGTTTCGCTACCGCTCAACATGACAACGCCCAGCATCAACCCTTGATAGCGACTTCCCTTAAGTCCCTATAGTCTCTTAAGTCCCTTAAGTCCCAAAAAAGAAATAAGTAATAACTAAAAAAATATAGAATTTTATGGCATTACAATGTGGAATTGTAGGACTACCCAACGTGGGTAAGTCGACACTTTTTAACTGCTTGTCTAATGCGCGTGCGCAGGCGGCAAACTTCCCCTTCTGTACTATCGAGCCCAATGTGGGTGTCATCACCGTGCCCGATGAGCGCCTCACAAAGCTCGTTGAGATTGACAACCCCAAGCGCGTTGTACCCACAACAATCGAGATTGTCGACATCGCAGGTCTCGTTAAGGGTGCATCAAAGGGTGAGGGTCTCGGCAACAAGTTCCTCGCCAACATCCGCAACACAAACGCCATCATCCATGTGTTGCGCTGCTTCGAGAACGAGAACATCACACACGTTGACGGCAGTGTAGACCCCGTGCGCGACAAGGGCATCATCGACACCGAGCTTCAGCTCAAGGACCTCGAGACCATCGAGAACCGCATTGGCAAGTGTCAGAAGCAGGCTACTGCGGGTGACAAGCTCGCGAAGCGCCAGTACGACATCCTCTGCCAGTATAAGGAGGCTTTGGAGCAGGGTCTCTCGGCTCGCACCGTGGAGCTCACCCCCGAGGAGCGCAAGTGTGTTGCTGACCTCAACCTGCTCACCGACAAACCTGTTCTCTATGTGTGCAACGTAGACGAGGCATCAGCCGTGTCGGGCAATGCCCACACCGAGGCTGTGCGCGCGGCTATTGCGAGCGAGCATGCCGAGATGCTTATCGTTGCAGCGAGTGCCGAGGCAGACATTGCCGAGTTGGAGACCTACGAGGAGCGTCAGATGTTCTTGCAGGACATGGGCTTGGAGGAGTCGGGTGTGAGTCGCTTAATCAAGGCAGCATACCGTCTTCTTGATTTGCAGACATTCTTCACCACAGGTGCTGACGAGAGCCGTGCATGGACCTTCCGTCGTGGCATGAAGGCCCCCGAGACTGCGGGCATCATCCACACCGACTTCGAGCGTGGCTTCATCCGTGCCGAGGTTATCAAGTATGCCGACTATGTCGAGCTTGGCTCGGAGCGTGCTTGCCGCGAGGTGGGTAAGATTGGCATCGAGGGTAAGGAGTACATTGTCGAGGATGGTGACATCATGCACTTCCTCTTCAACGTCTAACCGAAACAAACAAGAGTATTTAACAACGTAAAACAAGACTACATATATGAATCGTGAAGTAAGAGTGCGCTTTGCACCCAGCCCCACAGGTCCACTACACATTGGTGGCGTTCGTACAGCTCTCTATAACTACCTCTTTGCTCGCCGCCATGGCGGCAAGATGATTCTCCGCATCGAGGACACCGACTCACAGCGCTTCGTGCCTGGTGCCGAGGAGTACATCATCGAGTCGTTGAAGTGGTGCGGCATCGAGATTGACGAGGGCGTAGGCGTTGGTGGTCCACACGCCCCCTATCGCCAGAGTGAGCGCCGCGAGATATATTTGAAATATGCTATGCAGCTTGTTGATGCAGGCTGGGCATACTACGCCTTCGACACCCCCGAGGAGCTCGACGTATTGCGCAAGGAGGCCGAGGAGGCAGGCAAGACATTCGCATACAACTATGAGGTACGCACCAAGCTCCCAACATCGTTGAGCCTCTCGAAGGAGGAGGTCGAGGCACGCATAGCACGCGGTGACCAGTGGGTTGTACGCTTCAAGATGCCCGAGAACGAGGTAGTCAAAATGGACGACCTCATTCGTGGTCATGTAGAGGTTAACACATCGACGCTCGACGACAAGGTATTGTACAAGTCGGCAGATGCGCTTCCCACATACCACCTCGCAAACATCGTCGATGACCACCTCATGGAGGTATCACACGTCATCCGTGGTGAGGAGTGGTTGCCCTCGTTGCCCTTGCACTACCTCTTGTACCGCGCCTTCGGCTGGACAGAGACCCAGCCCGAGTTTGCACAACTTCCCTTGTTGCTCAAGCCTACAGGTAGCGGTAAGCTCTCGAAGCGCGATGGCGACAAGATGGGCTTCCCCGTCTTCCCCTTGTTCTGGACATCACCCACAGGCGAGACCTCACGCGGCTACCGCGAGGATGGCTACCTTGCCGAGGCATTTATCAACATGTTGTCACTCCTTGGCTGGAACCCTGGCACCGAGCAGGAGATATTCTCTATGCAGGAGCTTATCGACGCCTTCTCGCTCGACCGCGTATCAAAGGCGGGTGCACGCTTCCAGCCCGACAAGGCAAAGTGGTTCAACGCACAGTACATGCACAACCTCTCTGATGCAGAGCTCGCTCCATTCATGCAGCCCATATTGAAGGCTAACGGCATCGAGGTATCGGACGAGGTGGCTGGCAAGGCTGCGGGCATCATGAAGGAGCGCATGACACTCACAACCGATATGTGGGACCTCACATCATTCTTCTTTGTAGCACCCACAGAGTATGAGGAGAAGCTCGCAAAGAAGCAGTGGAAGGGCGACAACCCCACTATGTTGGGCAAGCTCCGTGGTGTATTGGAGGGTATCGAGGACTTCTCGAAGGAGAATACCGAGGTCGTAGTACGCGCTTGGATTGAGGCCGAGGGCTACTCATTGGGTCAGGTGATGAACACTCTTCGTCTTGCACTTGTAGGCGCGGGCAAGGGTCCTGGCATGTTCGACGTAACCGAGTTCATCGGCAAGGCAGAGTGCTTGAAGCGTATCGACAACCTTATGGCTAACCTTACACCCGTAGAGTAATGGAGATCTTACAGCATATATGGGGCTCTACGCCCGAGGGCGAGGGCATCATCCTCTACACCATGCGCAACAGCCGTGGCTCGGAGGTACAGCTCTGCAACATCGGCGCATCCATCGTGAGCGTCAAGTTCGCAGACCGCAATGGCAAAATCGAGGATGTAGCACTTGGCTACAAGGAGCCAACAAGCTATATCGGTGACGGTGCAGCGAGCGGCAAGAGCGTAGGTCGCGTGGCAGGTCGCATAGCGCGCGGACAGATGACCATCGACGGCGTGGAGTACCGCCTCGAGGTGAACAATGGTCCTAACCACCTTCATGGTGGATCAAAGGGCTTTGCCAACCGCTACTGGGAGGGTCGCGTAGAGACCAACCGTGTGGTGTTCAGCTATGTTTCCGAGGATATGGAGCAGGGCTACCCTGGCGAGTTGGTCGTAGAGGCAATCTACGACTTCGACGACGAAGACAACCTCGAGATTACATACCTCGCAAAGTCGAATAAGAATACCGTATGTAACCTTACGAACCACCTCTACTGGAACCTTCATGGCGAGGGCTCGGACAAGACCATCCTCGACCACGAGCTTAAGCTCAACTCGTCGGAGGTGTTGGAGATGGACATCGTGCAGATACCTACGGGCAAGCTCCTCGATGTTAAGGGCACAGCGCTCGACTTCACATCGTGGCGCAAGTTTGGCGACGAGATAGACGCTGAGTTCAACAACATACGCAACTACCGCGGCTATGACCACTGCTTCAAGGTCGATGGCTGGCAGAAGAACATCCTCGGCGAGGTTGGCGAGTTGCGCTGCGAGGCTACGGGTCGCAAGGTCACTATCCTCTCGTCACAGCCCGCTGCGGTGCTCTACACGGGTAACTGGTTGGCAGGTGGCTGCCCCGTAACGAAGTCGGGCAAGTACTACAACGACTATGCGGGCGTGGCTATTGAGTGCCAGGGCTTCAGCGACGCTGTGCACCACCCCCACTTCCCCTCTATCGAGCTTAAGGCCGACGAGCTTTACTGCCAGAAAGTGGTGTTCAAGCTCGGCACATACTAATAAAAACATTTAGGGATATGAGAAAGTTATCTTTCATCTTGATTGCACTGCTTGCTGCGGCATGCGTCAAGGATAGCGTTGGCAACGCTCCCACCACGAGCACGCCAAGTGACAAGATATTCTTTGCTTCAGACAGCGCTGCAAAGGGTCGTCTAATCGTTAAGCTCGATGCTGCGACCACCGACCTCATTGTCGAGGGCGTGGATATTGATATCGAGCCACTCTTTCCCGCCTCTGTGGGCTCGGAGCTTGAGCGCTGGGTGCTTGTTCACTTCGATGAGTCGCTCGACAATGGTCATGTAGCAGAGCTCATCGCCAAGGATAGCCGCGTAGAGCGCATCGAGTATGATGTGCCCATGAAGCGCATCGAGAGCCAGAAGTTCCCCATGCCCGAGTCGCGCCCCGCTATCACTCGTTCGGTGGAGTACCCCTTCGATGATCCCGAGTTGCCCTGGCAGTGGCACTACTATAACGATGGCTCGCTCGACCCAGAGCTCTGCAAGGATGGCGCAGACATCAACCTACTTAACGCGTGGAAGTACACCGCTGGCGATAGCCGCGTTATCGTTGCTGTGTGCGATGGTGGTGTTATGGCCGAGCATAAGGATCTTGCCGACAATATGTGGGTAAATGAGGCGGAGAAGAACGGACAAACTGGCGTTGACGATGATGGCAATGGCTACATCGACGACATCCACGGTGTGAACTGCGTAAATCACAGCGGCAATATCACTGCCGACGACCACGGAACACACGTTGCAGGTACTATCTCGGCTGTTAACAACAACGGCTATGCCGTTTGTGGCATCGCTGGTGGCACGGGCAATGGCGATGGTGTGCGCCTTATGTCCATTCAGATATTCGAGGGCGAGGATGGTTGTTATTCATCAGCTATTGCTCGCGGTATTAAGTACGCTGCGGACAATGGCGCAGTCATCATCAACAACTCGTGGGGCTACGACC
>JAGBTW010000017.1 GCA_017631135.1 Alistipes sp. | reverse complement strand
TATATCCGCGATGTCGAGCCAGGTGAGATTATCACCATTGACCACCATGGCATCCGCACAAGTCGCTACTCGCAGTATCAGCGCCACTTGATGTGTGCAATGGAGTACATCTACTTTGCTCGCCCCGATAGCGATATCGAGGGCTGCAATGTGCACTCCTTCCGCAAGCTCTCGGGCCGCTACCTCTATGAGCAGTGCCCCACAAAGGCAGATGTTGTCATCGGTGTGCCCGACTCGAGCATCAGCGCCGCTATCGGCTACTCCGAGGCAAGTGGCATCCCCTATGAGATGGGTCTCATCAAGAATAAGTACATCGCTCGTACCTTCATCCAGCCCTCGCAGGAGATGCGCGAGAAGGGTGTGCGCATGAAGCTCTCGGCTGTGCGCTCGTTGGTTAAGGGCAAGTCGGTGGTGCTTATCGACGACTCTATCGTGCGCGGTACTACATCGTTGCGCATCGTGCGCTTGTTGAAGGAGGCGGGTGCCAAGGAGGTTCATGTACGCATCGCGAGCCCCGCAATCACCAATCCCTGCTTCTACGGCATCGACATGTCTACGCGCGAGGAGTTGCTCTGTGCGCGCATGTCAAAGGAGGAGGCTTGCAAGGCTATCGAGGCAGACTCGTTGGAGTTCTTGTCGGAGGAGGCTTTGCTCAAGAGTGGCAACCGCTCGGAGTTGTGCATGGCATGCTTCAACGGCTGTTACCCCACATCGTTGTATAAGAATAAGTTGAATAAATAATAATAAATACATAGTATATCATGGCAAAAAGTTACGAAGCAGCTGGTGTAAATCTCGAGGCTGGTTACGAAGTTGTTCGACGCATCAAGTCGCATGTTTCATCTACAAAGCGCGTAGGCTCAATGGGTAACATTGGTGCTTTCGGTGGTATGTTTGACCTCGCAGCGCTCAACATCAAGGAGCCCGTGTTGGTTAGCGGTACCGATGGCGTAGGCACAAAGCTTAAGTTGGCTTTCGAGATGGACAAGCACGATACCATCGGTATCGACGCTGTAGCAATGTGTGTTAACGACGTCTTGGCACAGGGCGCAGAGCCTTTGGTGTTCTTGGACTATGTTGCTGTTGGTCACAACGAGCCCGCAAAGGTCGAGGCTATCGTTGCGGGTGTTGCAGAGGGTTGCCGTCAGGCTGGCTGTGCACTCGTTGGTGGCGAGACTGCCGAGATGCCTGGCATGTATCAGGATGGCGAGTACGACATCGCAGGTTTCACCGTGGGTGTTGTAGAGCGCTCGAAGCTCATCGACGCTGGTGAGCGTGTCAAGGTTGGCGATGTGTTGGTAGGTATCGCCTCAAGCGGTGTTCACTCTAATGGCTTTAGCCTTGTGCGTAAAGTAGTTAGTGATAACAACCTCAAGCTCGACGAGATATATCCCGAGATTCCTGGTCGCACACTTGGTGAGGCGCTTCTCACCCCCACACGCATCTACGTTAAGCAGGTATTGAAGGTCATCGCCGAGTGTGATGTTCACGGCATCAGCCACATCACAGGTGGTGGTTACGACGAGAACATCCCCCGCATCTTGAAGGATGGTCAGGGCGTAGAGGTTAAGGAGGGCTCATGGGAGATTTTGCCCGTATTCCGCCTCTTGGAGAAGTATGGCAAGGTTGGTCACAGAGAGATGTTCAACATCTTCAACATGGGTATCGGTATGGTTATCGCATTGCCCGAGGCTGATGCCCAGAAGGCTATCTCTATCCTTGCCGAGTGTGGCGAGCGCGCTTCGGTTATCGGTCGCGTAGTCGAGGGTGAGGGTGTGACAATTCTCTAATTGAGGGCTAAACCTATGAAAAAGACACGTTTAGCCGTATTCGCTAGTGGCAGTGGCAGCAACTATGAGGCTATAGCCAAGGCGTGTAGCGAGGGTCTCGTAAATGCCGAGGTTGTGCTCTTGGTGTGCGACAAGCCTGGTGCTTATGTGCTTGAGCGCGCAAAGCGTTACGGCACAGAGTGCTTCGCCTTCAACCCCAAGGAGTATGGCTCGCGCGAGGCATACGAGACGGTGTTGGCTACGATGCTCGATGAGCGCGGTGTGGACTTTGTCTGCCTTGCGGGATATATGCGCATCGTGGGTAAGGTGCTCTTGGAGCGTTACGAGCGCCGCATTGTCAACATCCACCCCTCGTTGTTGCCCTCGTTCAAAGGTGCACATGCCATCCAGGATGCAGTAGACTATGGTGTAAAACTCTTTGGCGTTACCACACACTTTGTTGACGAGACTTTGGACGGTGGTCGCATCATCGACCAGGCGGGTGTTGTCTACGAGGGTAGCGACATCGAGGAGCTCACGAACATCATCCATGGCATCGAGCATAAGCTCTATGTTAAGACCATTAATAAATTGATAAACAATAAACTGTTATAGATATATGCGAGCATTAGTAAGTGTAAGCGACAAGACGGGCGTTGTAGAGTTCTGCGAGAACCTACGTCGCTTGGGTTGGGAGATTATCGCTACGGGCGGTACTCAAAAACTCCTTGAGGATAGTGGCGTTAAGACCATTGGCATTAGCGATGTTACGGGCTTTCCCGAGATTTGTGATGGCCGCGTAAAGACCCTTCACCCCAAGGTGCATGGTGGTCTGTTGGCGCGTCGCGATGATGAGAGCCATTTGAAGGCGTTGAAGGATAACTCGATTGAGTTCATCGACATGGTTTGCGTAAACCTGTACCCCTTCCGCCAGACCATCGCCAAGCCCGATGTTAAGATGGAGGATGCAATCGAGAATATCGACATCGGTGGTCCCTCTATGTTGCGCTCTGCAGCAAAGAACTACCGCGATGTAACCGTTGTGTGCGACCCCGTGGACTACGCTCGCATCATCTCGGAGATTGAGGAGGGTGGCAACACTACCCTCAAGACACGCCTCGAGCTCTCGGCAAAGGCTTATACCCACACCGCAGAGTACGACATGTGCATCGCAACATATATGCGCAAGCAGGCGGAGTTGAACGAGAAACTCTTTGCGTCGTTCGACCTTGTTCAGTCGTTGCGCTATGGCGAGAATCCCCACCAGTCGGCAAAGTTCTACGCTTCGAGAGAGAAGGTGCCTTACTCGTTGGCTACCGCAAAGCAGCTCAATGGCAAGGAGATGTCGTATAATAACATCCAGGACGCTAACGCCGCACTTAACATTGTGCGTGAGTTCAGCGAGCCTTTCGCAGTGGGTCTCAAGCACATGAACCCCTGTGGTGCTGCCATCGGCAAGGATATCAAGGAGGCATGGCAGAAGGCTTACGAGGCTGACACGGTGAGCATCTTTGGCGGTATCGTGGCTGTCAACCGCGAGATTACCAAGGAGGTTGCAGAGCTCATGAAGCCCATCTTCTTGGAGATTATCATGGCGCCCTCGTTCTCGGATGAGGCACTCGAGGTGCTCTGCACAAAGAAGAACTTGCGCCTCTTGCAGGTCGACATGTCGTCATCGGACAACGAGCAGATGCAGTATGTCACCGTAAATGGTGGTCTCTTGGTTCAGAAGCTCGACACCGACACCAAGGAGGTTGTTGCCGATATGTGTGTTACAGAGCGCAAGCCATCAGCTGCGGAGATTGAGGATATGAACTTTGGCTGGCGCATCGTTAAGCATGTCAAGTCTAACGCCATCGTTGTTGTTAAGGATGGTCACACCGTGGGCGTTGGTGCTGGACAGATGAACCGCGTGGGCTCTGCCGAGATTGCTCTTAAGCAGGCAAAGGCTGCGGGCTTTACCGAGGGTCTTGTGCTCGCTTCTGACGGCTTCTTCCCCTTCGACGACACCGTAACCCTCGCCCAGCAGTATGGCGTCACAGCGCTTGTGCAGCCTGGCGGTAGCGTGCGCGACGAGGACTCTGTGAAGAAGGCTAACGAGTTCGGCATGACAATGTTGACTACTGGCATGCGTCATTTTAAGCATTAATTGTGATAAAGGGCAATTAATGTGTTAAAAAACATTACTAATTACTAATTCCTCATTACTAATTATTTATGAATGTATTAGTTATTGGTTCGGGTGGTCGTGAGCACGCCATTGTCGAGGCTATCTCGCGCTCGCCCCGAGCACCAAAGATATACGCAGCACCTGGCAATGCTGGCATCGCACAGCTTGCCGAGTGCGTGGCAATCAAAGACACCGAGGTCGAGAAGCTCGTGGAGTTCGCCAAGGCTAATGCCATCGACCTCACGGTCGTAGGTCCCGAGGCGGCATTGGCTGCGGGTGTTGTAGACCGCTTCCGCGAGGAGGGTCTCAAAATCTTCGGCCCCACAAAGGCTGCAGCCGAGATTGAGGCAAGCAAGGACTTCGCAAAGCGCCTCATGGTTAAGTACGACGTTCCTACTGCGGCATACGAGACATTCTCTGACTTCGACGCAGCTTTGGCATACGTCAAGCGAGGCTCACTCACCACAGTGTTGAAGTACGACGGCTTGGCAGCAGGTAAGGGCGTAGTTATCGCCACTACAATGGAGGAGGCAGAGGCTACGTTGCGCGATATGCTCCTCGACACCAAGTTTGGCGAGGGTAGGGTGGTCATCGAGGAGTTCCTCACTGGCGAGGAGTTTTCATTAATGTGCTTTGTTGCGGGCAATAAGATTTGTGCGATGCCCGTAGCGCAGGACCACAAGCGCGCCTACGACAACGACGAGGGTCCCAACACAGGCGGCATGGGCGCTTACACAGAGTTGCCCTTCATCACCGAGGAGGACCACGCCTACGCCATGGAGAATATCATGCAGCGCGTAGCTGATGCTATGGTCGAGGAGGGTACACCCTTCACTGGTGTTCTGTATGGTGGCTTGATGAAGACCCCCAACGGCATCAAGGTTATCGAGTTCAACGCTCGCTTTGGCGACCCCGAGACCGAGGTTGTGTTGCCCCGCTTGAAGAGCGATGCTATCGACGTGTTTATGGCAGTAGCCTCTAACGAGCAGCCCACGGCGGAGTGGTCGGAGGGTGCTACGCTTGGCATTGTGCTTGCGTCAAAGGGCTATCCTGGCGACTACACCAAGGGTCATGTCATCCGTGGCGTTGAGAATGTGGAGTCAAAGGTCTACCACATGGGCACAGCCATGAAGGATGGCGAGCTTGTGACGAATGGCGGTCGTGTGTTGTTTGTGGTTGCGGAGGCAGCAACGCTCCGCGAGGCACAGCAGAAGGCGGAGGCTGATGTTCAGCGTATCGAGTGCGACAACCTTTTCCATCGCACAGACATTGGCGCAAAGGCGTTCCGCTAATTGTGTAATTGTTAAATTGAGAACTTATGATTATAAGTGGTAAAGAATTATCGAAGTCACTCAAGGAGGAGCTCAAGGTGAAGGTCGCGGCACTCGACAAGGAATATGGTCGTGTGCCCAACCTTGTTGTTGTCCTTGTGGGTGACGACCCAGGTAGCGTCTCGTATGTTACGGGCAAGGCGAAGGCTGCCGACGAGGTGGGCATACGCAACACGACGCTTCGTCGCGAGGCAACCATCACCGAGGAGGAGCTCTTGGCACTTGTCGAGGAGCTAAATAACGATAATGACGTTGATGGCATCCTCATCCAGTTGCCCTTGCCCAAGCATATCGACGAGAACAAGGTTATCGCTGCCATATCGCCTGAGAAGGATGTGGACGCTTTCCACCCCATGAATGTGGCGAAGTTGTGGCTCAAGCAGCCCTGCGTGCTCCCTTGCACACCCAAGGGCAT
>JAGBTW010000132.1 GCA_017631135.1 Alistipes sp. | reverse complement strand
TGCGAAGATTTCCACAACCTCGTTAGCACGCTCACCACACGCTACGATGATGATTACATCTGCCTCGGCCTGCTTTGAGATGGCGTGCTGAAGCACGGTCTTACCAGCACCAAAGGGACCAGGGATAAAGCCTGTACCACCCTCTGCCAAGGGGTTGAACGTATCGATAGCGCGAACACCTGTCTCCATCACGCGTGAGGGACGAGGCTTCTCTGTAAAGCAGCGAATAGCCTGCTTAACGGGCCACTTCTGCACCATGGTGATGTTGTACTCATTGCCATCAGCATCCGCAACAACAGCGATTGTGTCAGTCACCTTGTACTCGCCCGCAGCAACAACGCTCTTAACGGTATAGTTGCCCTGCATGACGAAGGGAACCATAATCTTGTGCATAACCCACTGCTCCTTAACCTCGCCGAGCCAGTCACCAGCAGTAACCTTATCGCCAGCCTTTGCAAGGGGCTTGAAGTCCCACTTTGCGTCGAAGTCGATGGGGTCGGTGATAGAACCGCGGTTGATGAACAAGCCGTCCATCTTCTCCAAGTCATTTTGAAGACCATCATAGTTGCGCGACAAAAGACCAGGGGCAAGCGTAGCCTCGAGCATGTGACCCTCGAACTCCACCTTGTCTCCAATCTTCAAACCGCGTGTAGAGTCGTATACCTGAACATAGGCCTCATCACCTATGACCTTGATGACCTCGGCCATCATGCGGACATTGCCGCAATACACATGGCATATCTCATTCTGACCCACCGGACCGTCAACCTTGGCGATAACGATGTTCGAGATGATACCATTTACACGTCCTAAAGTTTTCATTCGTTTATGTAGTTTTATTGTTTATTCACAAGCTCCTTTGCGTCAAGCTCCTTAATCAAGCGGTTGAGCATCTCCCTGCCCACCTCGGGTGAAAGCAGTGTCCAACGCGCAACGATGTTAACCTTGACAAGATATGAGAGGATAAAGTTGATGTTGAAGAAGTCGAAGACCGTGATAGACTCTGCCTCCGCCCAGCGGATAGCGTCGATCTTACGCTCCTTCTCCACGATGTTCTTCTCGTCACTAACAGCAGCAATCACCGAGTCGATATAAGGCAACTCACCGCGCAGACCGAAGTCCGCAGCCGATGAGCGCTTAAGCTGCTCGACAATCTCGCCATCACCAACAACAACATCTGCCACTACGCGGCCCGCCTCGCGAGCAGCAATAGCCGCAGCAACATTACGCAAATTGCGGTCGAAGCTACCCCACGCCTTGAGGAATGAGAACTTCGATGCCGCCAAGTCGCGGTAGTAAGCCTCAAATATTGCACGCTCGAAGCTCTCGTCAAGAGCAACCTCCTCGTCACGCTCCTCGTCATCTGCCTCGACGTATCTCTTTACAACCTTGGCTACGTTAGCTGGAAGAAGCGAGTAGTTGCGCTCCTCGAGCACCGCACCAATCTCCTCGGCCGAAAGGTTGCCGAGCTGGTTGTGACGCTCGCGCTGGGCGCGACGTGCAATAATATTTTCGCAATCGTAGTAGGCGTACAACAAGCGCACAGCCTCACGATCGCTTGTCGAGAGCTCATCGACAATCTCGTCGATAATCTCGCGGACATCGAAACCTTTGGTATCAGAGTCGAGCGTCCACTCGCGCAACCCAGCAACCAAATAGTAATACTCCGTAGAGAACATAGCCTACTTATAGAGCATGTTAGACACCTTATCGCGGAGATACTCCTTCAAAAGAGCATCGAAGCTCTCGTCGGTGAACGAGATGTAGTAGCCACCATTCTTCTCGCCAAGCTTAAAGCCGGTCTTGACCTCCTTTGAGTAGCCAACCTCTACACCAGCCTTAAGAAGCTCTGCTGCGCTCTTCTGCATTGCAGCGTCCAACTCTGCACGCTGCTGCTCGGGCAACAACGCCTTGAGTGATACATCTGCAGTGTTAGCGTTCCAGTTCTGTGCTACAGCCAAGAGCATATCCTTAACAAATGCAGCGTCCATAGTAGCAGCCTTAACAGCCTCGCCTGTAGACTTCATGATAACAGCCTCGGCAAGCTCTGTCTTAATCTTCGACACAGCCTGACGACCAGCAAGTGTAATCTCGGTCATTGCATTCTTTGCAACATCCTCGGCACGCAACTCTGCAGCCTTGGCAATAGCCTCGGCCTCGGCCTTGGCATCAGCCAAGATTTTCGCAGCCTGCTCCTTTGCCTCGGCAACAAGGCGATCAGCCTCCGAACGACCCTTCTCCAAGCCATCGTTGTAGAGCTTTTGGGTAAGCTCCTGAAGTTTGTTGTTCTCCATAGTTAATCTGTTTTAAGTTTTATATAATTTTATACTTTATCGTCTGTCTGCATTGCGAGAAAACAGTATCCTCGCCAAAAATCTCACAAATATATATTATATTTTCCGAAACACAAGCAATTATTCTCAACTTTTTATTGGAATTTTATGCACAATTTATCAATATTTAGAAATAATTGCACAATTCGGAATTTATTATTACCTTTGCTCATCTATGAAAACTCACAACAACACACAGCCTATCGTCGTCACGCTTGACGCCGGAGGCACAAACTTCGTATTCGCAGCCATGCAAAATGGCAGCATCATAGGCGAGCGCATTACACTACCCTCGTCAGCTCACGACCTCGACAAGTGCATGCAGACACTTATCGATGGCTTCAGCCAAATAATCAACTCACTCCCCGAGCCTCCCGCAGCCATCAGCTTCGCATTTCCTGGTCCTGCAGACTACCGCAACGGTGTGATTGGTGGCTACTTACCCAACTTCCCATCGTTCCGCGATGGCGTGGCACTCGGTCCTATGCTCGAGGAGCGCTTCAAGCTACCCGTGTTCATAAACAACGATGCCGACCTCTTTGCATACGGCGAGGCTATGGGTGGCGCACTACCCCGCATCAACCGCAAACTTGAGGCTATGGGCGCTGCAAAACGCTATCGCAACCTCCTTGGCTACACATTTGGCACAGGCTTCGGCTTTGGCTTTGTGATGGATGGCAAACTAAACCTTGGTGATAACTCTTGCGTCGAGACATTCTGCCTCAAACACCGCGACTACCCCGAATGTATTGTCGAGGATGGCGTTGCCATTCGTGCTGTTAAGCGCGTCTACAAAGAGCTATCGGGCGACGAGCGAGCACTCGAACCAAAGGATATTTACGACATCGCAGAGGGCACAGCCGAAGGCAATGTCGACGCAGCACGCGAGGCTTTTGCTACACTTGGTCGCGTGGCAGGTGATGCCATGGCAACAGCTGCAACGCTCATGGATGGTGTGATTGTTATTGGCGGCGGCTTGGCTGGCGCTTCAAAATACTTCATGCCCGCACTCTTGGAGGAGATGCGCACAAAGATTAAGACCATGTCTGGCGATACACTCTATCGCGTACAGATGAATGTCTACAACTTGGATGATGATGCTGAATTTGAAAAGTTTGCACGCGGCAACTCAACCAAAATCAAGGTATATGGCAGCGACCGCGAGGTTGTCTACGACCCCGAGAAGCGCATCGGTATCACCATATCCGATCTAGGTGCAAGCAACGCCGTATCTCTCGGCGCATACCTCTACGCCCTGGACAATATTTAACCCAATAACACGACACACTATTCACAAAACTAAATACCCAATAAAAAGGCTTCCACACTCGGAAGCCTTTTTTTTCTATAGTGAGGTTCTATAATTATGCTGGGCGCTTTTATATTGAGCGCAAGCGAAATGACGCGGTTGATTAGGCACGCAGAAAGCCGAGCCTCTATATCTCCGAGAGGGAGACGATGTTGTTGAGCACGGCGTAGATTGTTAGTCTGCCGAGGGAGCGCGTCTTTAGCTTCTCGCTGATGTTGTTGCGGTGGTATATCGCCGTGGTGAGCGAGATGTTGAGTTTGTCGGCTATCTCCTTATTTATATAACCCTTGACAAGCAGCGCCAAGACCTCCTTTTCGCGTTGCGACAGCGTGGGCAAGGCGCTTGCGTCGTCACCATGCAGAGTCTCGGCATTGTGCTGCGGAGCTGGGTGGTGACCCGAGGGGTGTCCCGCCTGGTAGATATGGAGCAGTTGACGCACGATGGTGGCTTCAGTGGCTGTGGCATCAATAGTGCGCATGCCCGCCTGGCTAAACGATGTGTTGTCACCCTCTGTGATAACGATTGTGCGCCTTAACAGAGGGCGAAACATATCCATGTTCTCGAACAGCACGCGCGTCGACACGAAGAAGTGAGCAACGACGGGTGCTGCGGTGTTAAACTCCTCAATATCATGGTAGCACACCACATCGATAGCTGGCGCGATGTCCGAGAGCAGACTGCGCAGAGCCATAGCGGCGAGTGTATTCTCCGATATGATGACTATTTGTGACATAGCTACCCTATTGAAAAGCTACTTACCTATATATACCTCCATCACACGACCTGTGCCCTCGATGTTCACGTCACACATCTCGGCAGGTACAAGCACAACCTCGCCCTCATTGAGTCTCTCCGACGTGCCATCTGCAGTGATGGTCATATCACCCTTAATGGCGATGTAGATGATGAATGAGTCGAGCACAGAGCGGTCAAGTTCCTTAACACCAGCAACATCGTGCATGACCATAGTGAAGTATGGCGACTCGATAACCTTTGCCTCGCCACCAGCTGCGAGGTCGTAGCGACGGTGGAGCAAATCGGCATCTGCCTCAAAGTCGATAGCATCCACAGCGAGTGCTGTGTGCAACTCGCGACCCTTGCCCGAAGCGTCTACTCTATCCCAGTCATAGATGCGATAAGTAACATCGGATGTCTGCTGCACCTCGACAACCTCGATGCCTGCGCCAAGGGCGTGCACCGTGCCTGCAGGGATGAAGAAGACATCGCCAGGGTACACCTCTACCCTATTAAGCAGTGGCTCGAGGCGTGACTCTGCAACAGCCGAGATATACTCCTCGCGCGTGATATTCAAATCTTTGAAGCCAAGATAGATAGCTGCGCCTGGCTTACAATCTACTACATACCATGCCTCGGTCTTGCCAAAGCTATT
>JAGBTW010000131.1 GCA_017631135.1 Alistipes sp. | reverse complement strand
GGAATAAGATCGGCAAAAACGGGTTGGACAGATATTATGCGGCCAATGCCGGGGATGCGGATCATGTAGAAACAATGCTCCGGGAAATGAATGCAGACTATTTGATTCTCGAAAGTGACATTTCCAATGAGGATGCCGTAAAGGAGATTGTAACACTGCGCAAGCGCAACGCCACAATAGGCATGCTCCCACAGATGTTCACCGAGGTGGGCTTGGCCGTTGGTCTCGCAACGCTCGTTGTCATGAGCTTCGGCTCTAATGGCGAGAACATAGGCATGATATTCGGTATCTTTGCCGTAGCAGCGATACGCCTCGTGCCCTCGATACGCGGCATCATGACAAGTTGGAGCACCATACGCTACAATCGCTACTCCATAGAGACTATGATTGATGCCGAGGAGCAAGACCTCTCGACAGTAACTCCCGACACCGAACGTCTAAACCTGCGTTCGTCAATCGAGCTACGCGACATATCATTTACCTTTGACGATGCCACAAAGCCCACAATCGAGAACTTCTCGCTCACAATAAAGAAGGGTGAGCGTGTGGGTATTCAAGGTACTTCGGGCGTGGGTAAGACCACACTCTTCAACCTCATTTTGGGACTCTACACACCCACATCGGGCACTATAACCGTCGACGGCACACCCCTCACCAAGCACAACATACGCAAGTGGCAGAACGCCATAGGCTATGTATCGCAGTCGGTATTCATCACCGAGGGCACGCTTGCCGAGAATGTAGCCTTCGGCTGCGACCCCAACGACATAGACCACGAGCGCATCATGCAGGCACTCGAGAATGCCGACCTCAAGGAGTTTGTCGAGAGCCTCGAAAATGGCATAGATACGCGCATCGGCGAGCAGGGCTCACGCATATCGGGAGGTCAGCGCCAACGCATAGGCATAGCACGCGCCTTGTACAAAGGTTGCGAGGTGTTGCTCTTTGACGAGGCTACTTCGTCACTCGACAACCGCACAGAGAAGAATATTAACGAGGCAATAGAGCGCCTATCGACAGAGAACAAATCGCTCACGATAGTCGTCATCGCCCACCGCGACAGCTCTATAGGCTATTGCGACAGAATTATAACACTTTGATAATGACAAACTACGACTACATCATCGCAGAGGTGCGACTACGCAGCGACTACGACATAGCGTCGCTCATCAAGGGCTTCAAACCATTTGAAGTGGAGGCTGACGATACAACACCCGCCGCAACAATACACATCGACACGGGCGCAGCTCCTGCAATCGAGGGTGAGGAGATTTCGACCTCGTATCTTGCCGAGGCAAATGCCGACAGTCGCTTTGTGCGCACAGCTGCGGGTTACGCCTACGAGATTGTGCGACGCGACGGTGGTGCTCCCACTGCCCTATTTCGCATAGACCTCTCGACAAACCACATCGAGTGCTACTTGGAGCTTAAGGACATGGTCGATGTTGCTGTCTTGCGCTTCGGACTATGGGTCATGTACGGCATCGTCATCGCCCCCTTGCGCGGCATCGCCATCCACTCATCTGTCATCGTGTGTCACGACCGCTGTGCACTCTTCCTTGGTGAGTCAGGCACGGGCAGGAGCACACACACGCGCCTTTGGAGAGAGAACATCGAGGGTGCGCGTCTGCTCAATGACGACTCACCCATTATCCGCGTGGTGGATGGTCGCATACACGCATACGGCTCACCATGGAGCGGCAAGACACCCTGCTACATAAACCGCGACTTCCCCATTGCGGGCTTCGTGCGACTTTCGCAAGCACCCCACAACAAGATACGACGCCAGAATGCCCTCGTAGCAATTGGCGCGTTGCTCCCCTCGTGTCCACATATCTTTGCCGAGGACTACAAACTGCAGGATGAGCTCTGCACAACACTTGGCGAGGTAATTGCCAAAGTCCCTGTATACGCATTGGAGTGTCTGCCCAATGCCGAGGCAGCACAGCTCTCACACTCAACCATATTTGCATAATGGGAAATTGCGCAATCGATAGGTTTGAGGAGACCGTAGAGTATGGCGAGCATTTCAGAATTCGCGTAGACGGCTTAAGCATGCTTCCCCTTTTGGGCTATGGCGAGGACACGATCATCGTGCGTCGCACACGCATTGACGAGCCCATCGAGGGACGTATAGCCATGTATCGCCTTGGTCCTCACCACTACATAACTCACCGCGTGGTGTGTGTAAGAAATGGCATTGTCACACTCTTGGGCGATGGTCGCATAACCTACGACGAGCCCATCAAGCGCGAGATGATTGTGGGCGTTGTGGATGGCGTGATACGCAAGAGCGGTCGCATGGTGAGCTGTACATCGCGCCTTTGGAGGTTGCGCGAGCGTATATGGCTTATGCAGCCCATGATTATGCGTCGCTACAGCCTCGCGCTAATACGCCGCTGGCGACGACTAACAACAAATGCAAAAGAGTAAAACGTGACATTATGGATATTAGAGTAGGACACGGATTTGATGTTCACGCATTGGCAGATGGGCTTCGCCTGGTGCTCTGCGGCGTGGAGATTGAGCACACAAAGGGTTGCGTAGCACACTCGGATGGCGACGTGGCAATACATGCCATCTGCGACTCGCTGCTGGGTGCGTTGGCACTTGGCGACATAGGCAAGCTTTTTCCCGACACCGACCCACAGTACAAGGGCATAGACTCGCGCAAGCTACTTAAACATGTAGTTGACACTGTAAATGCTAAAGGCTACTCTATCAGCAATATAGACTGCACAATAGCTATGCAGCGCCCCAAGCTACGCCCACACATCGACACAATGCGCGAGCGCCTCGCAGAGGTTGTGGGCATAGACGTAGACCGCATATCCGTCAAGGCTACGACAACCGAGCGCCTCGGCTTCGAGGGTCGCGAAGAGGGCGTATCAGCAACAGCCGTAACACTACTCATCAAGGCGTAATGAGCATCGAAGATATACGCAACTACTGCATCGGCCTACCCTACGTCACCGAGACAATGCCCTTTGATGACACCACGATAGTCTACAAAGTGGGTGGTAAGTGGTTTGCAGTTACCGACCTTGAGACACACGACAAAGTTGTTGTTAAGTGCGACCCCGACATCGCCATCGAACTACGCGATAGGCACGAGGAGGTGACACCCGCATGGCACTTCAACAAGCGACACTGGAACGCCATATCGCTATGTGGCGACCTCGCCGAGAGCTTTATATATGAGCAGATACGCAACTCCTACATGCTGGTGATAAACAAGAACGTCACACCTCGCGCACTGCGAATGGAGATTCTTGCAGCAGTGAAAGAGCATGACAGCCAAGCCAATAGCGAGTTTTAGGCGACAATGAATTGTAGTATAGAGCAAAAATGTTGCATAATTAAATAAAAAGTCGTACATTTGCCACGGCTTTTCAGAAGTCAGGCTGCTCGGATGGTGGAATAGGTAGACACGCCGGACTTAAAATCCTGTGGGCAGTAATGCCCGTACCGGTTCGACCCCGGTTCCGAGTACTTGCAGAGGATTCGTTGTAACGAGTCCTCTGTTTGTTTTGGGAATATTAGAAGATGATGCAAGAGCAGACTTTTGTCTGATGTGAGTTGTTATTGGATAGCTTTGCAAATATACTTGCAGCAACCAATAACAATTCACAATGGCTTCGCCATACTC
>JAGBTW010000130.1 GCA_017631135.1 Alistipes sp. | reverse complement strand
GCGAAGGAACTCCTGACCAAGCACCGCAGCAACACGCTCACACGATGCACGACGGTCGTTATATGGCGAGCCAACGAGCTCATGCTTAACCACAGAGTCGAGCAAGACGAGTTTGTAGCCATGCTCCTCGGGGTCGAAGGGGAAGTACTCGAACTCCATAGAGCGGCAGTCGAGGCGCATGAGGTGTCCCGCCTTGCCAAATACCGATGCAAACTGATCCATGATACCACACTTAACACCGCAGTAGTTATGCTCGGTAGACTGACCTATGCGTGCAAGCTCGAAGCGGTCGATGCCGAGTGCAAAGAGCTCGTTAAGGGCATTTGCGAATGTAGACTCGAGGGCTGCAGATGATGACATACCCGCACCGAGGGGCACATCGCCCGCAAATGCTGTGTCGAAGCCCGCAATCTTACCACCACGCTTCTCTATCTCGCGACATACGCCGAAGATGTAACGCGCCCAGCTTGCCGAGGGTGCATCCTCCTCATTGAGACCGAACTCGGCATAATCTTCGAGGTCTACGGAGTAGGCACGCACCTTATCTGTGCCGTTGAGTTTAATCTCTGCCACCATACCCTTGTCGATAGCACCGGGGAAGACGAAGCCTCCGTTATAGTCGGTATGCTCACCTATGAGGTTGATGCGACCAGGCGAGGTGAAGAGCTCACCCTGCGTGCCGAACTTCTCGTTAAATTTCTCGTTAATAAGATTTACGTTCATAGTATAGTTTGTTTAGATTTACAATCACATAATCTTTACAAAGTTATAAATTTTATTCCGAAAGCGCAATATCTTTGAGGAGTTTTTTATATCTTTGCGTTATACTAATTGAAACCTTTATACAATGGATAGACGCGATAATGTATTCAGATGGCTCGATGAGCAAGGTATAACATACACATGGTATGAGCACCCCGAAGCCCCCACTATCGAGATAGCACGCCAATATTGGCGCAACGATGGCTCGAAGCACTGCAAGAACCTCTTTTTCCGCAACCACAAGGGCAACCGCCACTACCTTGTCGTATTCGACTCGGAGCAGTCAATGGCAATCCACGACCTTGAACACATCTTGCATCAGGGCAAGCTATCATTCGCATCACCCGAGCGCATGCTCAAGTGGTTAGGCTTATCACCTGGCTCGGTGTCACCATTCGGACTCATCAACGACCCTGAGAACCATGTGCATCTCTTCCTTGATGAGACCTTGCGCCTCCAACCCGCATTGAGTTTTCACCCCAACGACAACCGCTTTACGGTGGTAATATCGCGCGAGGAGTTCGAGCACTACCTCACCAAGGTGGGTAACACTTACGAGTATATAAAGTTGTATTAAATTAGAAAGCGAAACTAATGAATTTAAGGAATTTAGGGAGGTTAGCGATTAAGCACTCTCTAAATTCCTTAAACTCTTTAATCACACTATTTTACAGCGACTAATCTCGCTTTATAAATCGCACTACATCGGGGATTAGCAACACGGGCATGGTGATAAGAAGTATCCACACCCAGTCCATAACAGCGAGGGGTGCGACACCAAAGAACTTACCCGCGAAGTTGACGATTAAGACCTGACCGCAGAGTATAACAGCCAAGATGGCGAGATACATGCCGTTGTACGACTCCCTAACCTTGCGGGGTGAGCGGAAGATGTCGACCACATCGAGCATAAGGCTGCGCCCCGTGCGGAAGTACTTGGCATTAAACAAGTTCCAGAACTGCAACATCACAAATATCGAGAAGAAGATGCCCATCTCGTAGAGTGTGAGCTCTGCCGAGGGTGCAGATGAAGAGAATATGTCGAGCGTGAAGATACGCAACGCATCGAGCGTGAGCATATCCCTTACGCTATCGACCTCTGTGTGCCACATAAACTGCCACAGCGCCACAAGTATAGCGAAGAAGCACAAGCCACCACCCACGATGGAGCGCACCATAGCTCGGTCAATGATGTGGCTATCGGGCTTGCGTGGACCCTCGCACAACACACGCCTATCGGGTGGCAACGACGACAGCGCCATAGCTGCAAACGTATCCATGATGAGGTTCACCCACAGCATCTGCGTAACCGTAAGTGGCGACTCCAACCCCATGAACGCACCCGCCAAGACGATGAGGCATGCGCAGAGGTTGATGGTCATCTGGAAGATAATGAAGCGGCGTATATTAAGGTAGAGCGACCTACCCCACATTATCGCCTTGTTGATGCTGGCAAACGAGTTGTCTATAATGGTGATGTCGCTCGCCTCCTTGGCACGCGACGTGCCGTCACCCATCGAGAGACCCACCTGTGCCTTGCTTAATGCGGGGGCATCGTTTGTGCCATCGCCCGTCACTGCCACAACCTCGCCATTAGCCTGTAAGAGCATAACGAGACGCGCCTTGTCGTCGGGGCGTGCACGCGAGATAATCTTGAGTCTCTCGCCGCGCAACAGCTCACGCGCCTCTTCATCCGTGAGCGCCGCAAACTCGGGGCCTGTGATGATACTACCCTCCTCTGCCGTAGCCACAAGACCTATCTGTCTACCAATCTCGCGCGCCGTGCCTGGCGTGTCACCCGTGACGATGATAACCCTCACGCCCGCAGAGTTCATACATGTGTCTATAGCCTCTGCAACATCCTCGCGAATGGGGTCGGCGATGCCCACAACGCCCAAAAAGAGCATATCCTCGCACACACCATCCTCCGCCACGCGCTGCATGGCAAAGCCCAAGGTGCGCATAGCGCGCTCTTGATACGAGCGAAGCAACACCTCGTACTCCTCGCTTGTGCGACCTCCAGCCATAGCGTTACACATAGCCATGACAATCTCGGGAGCACCCTTGACATAGCGCACACTACCACACTTATCCACCACCGTCGTAGACATATATTTACTCTCCGTAGAGAAGGGCACTTGATCGCTAACGACACTGCTCGAGCGGTAGGCGGCATAGTCGACACCCTTGCCCTTGAGCCACATAAGCAGCGCGCCCTCTGTGGGGTTGCCAATGACCGAGAGCGCGCCATCTTCGAGCGTGAGTTCCGCCGTAGAGTTTACTGACATATTGCGATATAGGTGCTCAATAACTGCGTTATCGCCCACTTCGACCTCCATAACGGTCATACGGTTTTTGGTGAGCGTGCCTGTCTTATCGGTGCAGATGACCGTTGTAGCACCCATAGTCTCGCAGGCGTGTAACTTGCGCACAAGACTATTCTCCTTTAGCATACGACGCATGCTCAAGGCAAGGCTCACCGTGATGCTCATGGGCAGACCCTCGGGCACAGCAACAACAATGAGCGTGACGGCAATCATCACCGAGGCGAGCACAAACTCCATTATAGACACCCACGACACAGCGCCTTCGAAGCCTCCCGAGAGCCAATAGTAGAGCATGCGTCCAACGATGATGAGCGTGGCGATGATGAAGCTTGCTCTCGATATCCAGCCACCAAGCTGCTCGAGCTGACGGTTAAGTGGTGTCTGCACGTCACTACCCTCGCTGGCAAGAGCAACGCCCTTACCCTCCTCTGTCGCAACGCCCACAGCCACAACCCTCATTACGCCATTACCCTCGATGACCGTAGAGCCACGAAGCAGGAAGTTCGACTTGTATGTGGCATCCCTATCGAAGCAAGCCTCGTCGACACACTTGTTAGCATAGGGCTCGCCCGTGAAGTTGGACTCATCGACACACAACTGCACCGACTCCAAGAGCACACCATCTGCGGGTATCTCGTCGCCACTCTCGAGGCGCACAATATCACCACACACCACATCTTGCTTTGCTATCTGCATAAGGCGGGGTGCGCACTCACCTTGAGCTATGCGCAACACCTTAACGGGGCGCGAGTCCTTGACCTTGTTGAGTATCTCGAACTCGCGGTTTGCCTTAACCTCGAAGATGAAGCCCACACCCGTAGCCAAGAGCAGTGCCACAAGCACACCCACAGGCTCGAACAAGAGCGACCACCCCTCACCCATAACGAATATCTCGTAGAGCGACAAGCACATCGAGAGCATGAACGCAACAAGCAACACGATGATAATCGGGTCTTTGAACTTCTCGAAATATGCCCTCCATAGTGGCTCGCGCTCGGGTGGCGGGATGATGTTTGCTCCCTTGCCACTCGCGACATTATCGGAGTCTATCTTCTGCGCAAGCTTCGCGTAATCGGGTTTCTCTATTATCATGGTTTACAACATTATAACGAATTTATATACTCTGCCACTATGCGCGCTGCACACGCCACATACTCCACACATGGGCGCTTCTTGTAGTACTCCGCTGTGCGCTCCGAGGGCATTGGCGTCTCACTGCGCTCCACCATCGGCTCGAGACCCAGCAAACGACGACACACAATATC
>JAGBTW010000129.1 GCA_017631135.1 Alistipes sp. | reverse complement strand
CCACTGAATAGGAGACCATGCTCGACCTTCAATTTCCCATTGATCCGCAACATGAAGGTACTCATTCTTGACATCGAATATTCTTTTGTTTTTAGACGTCGCTGCAGCACTTCCTGTTCTAAAACTTTGGGACTTTTGATCCCAATCCTTTATTGGTCCAGTAATATCTAGTACTTTAGGAACTCGATTATAACCACTTTTGAAGAATATCATCTTCAGTTTAACCATCTTAGGATCCTTTTTGTCCTGTTCTCCACGAATGTTAATTGTATACCTACTCATATAAAAGTAAATTAGTTGATATTAGTATTTTAATTTGACTTCGTAAGGTCCAAATCTACCTACATAGAAGCCTACATAGAAGTATAGAATCACACCTTAAAAAAGGTTTAATCGTTATATATTCTATGCCTACTAAAATCAACTAATCACCTATATAACAAAGAGTTGCCGAGATAGTTAATCCCAGCAACTCAATATACGGGACATACTATAGCGTATTTCCCATTCGCTCTTTGGATTGAGGTGGCGAAGTAGCGCCACTATCACAAGAAATATTACAAGAGATAAGTGAGGTTGTCGAGCGCAATGTAGAGCGGTGTGTTCGCACCCCACTCGCCGACATCGGTAGTCTCGATTGTCACGCGGATGCGATTGTAGTCATCTCCGAGGTTGATGAATGAGTACGCTGTCCAGTCGGTTGCCATCTCACGCTTACCATCGCGGAAATCGACAACGTAGAACTCATCAACACCTGTAACAGTGTTACCCTTCATGCCAGTAAATACAACCTTGAGGTAGTCGCCATCCTCGAAGACGCGAGCGAAGTCGTTAATCTCCTCGTTGGTGATTGAGGCATAGGTATATGTTGTGAGGTTGAGCTGCACACCAGTGAGTAATACATCCTCCTTAAGGCGGATGTCACATGGCTCGTTGTAAGAGTCGTAGTAGTAGATAAGGAAGCTCTCGCCCGAAGCCGCAGAGTCGTTAAACACGGCATATTGGTTGGCGAAGAGACCATTTGCGGGGTCTGCATCCTTCACGCGCGACTGCGCAAAGCCACCCCAATAGGCGTACTCCTCGTTGTAGAAATACTCGAACTCGAAGAGATCGTTCTCGTAGCCCAAGGCGTACTCCTCGGTGAGGGTATTCTCGAAACTCTCGATCTCGCGGATGGGCATATCTTCGACACGATCGTAATCACATCCCACAACACCCATAAGGGCGATAGCAAACATTAACTTTCTCATAAAGTGTTATTTATAAAAATGAAACAATATCGTATGCGCGGTATGCTGACTTATCCCACTTGCGAAGCTTGGTGTTAGCTACATCTACGGCAGTGAGCACAATGGTCACCTCGTCGCCATCGTAGTCGTACGCGATGGTTGTGGGCACTACCTTCGAGCCACGCTCCTCGAGGGTGAGGGTTATAGAGGATATGCCCATAGCCTCACTCTTGGGTGTTAGCTTTACTACTACACGCTCGGCAGTCGATGCCACCACCTCTGAATGAAATTCGTTGGGCACAAAGCTAAAGGCACGCGTGGGGTTAGTCAAGAGGTCGCATGCCTCGAGGTTTACCCTATCCTCGACAACCTCCTTGCGCTCGTTGTTCACCTCGTAGCGCAGCTTGCCGTCGCTATAGACCTCCATCATGCCAAGTGTGATGTAGTAGCCGTCGCCATCGACCATGAAGAAGCCCGAAATAGGAGCTTCGCTACCCATGGCAACAGCGATATTCATGGCGTAGCGCTCACCGAGCGAGCTGTTGAGCCTCTCAAGCCACACCTCGCCACTCTGGGCACTCGCACCAAAGGCGACACACAGCGCCATGGCGAGCAACATAAAACTCTTTCTCATAAGCGTTTAGAATATACCGAGCTCCTGGAGGCGCGCCTCGAGGGACTGGATGTCGTAATACTTAATCTCGCGGGGTTTAGAGCCTATCTGTGGACCTACGATACCGGCACGCTCGAGCTGCAACATGATGCGTCCTGCGCGGTTGAAGCCCACCTCGAAGTTACGCTGTATCATAGATGTTGAGATAGCGCCACTTGTCACCGCCTCGCGAGCAATCTCACCGAACTTGGGGTCGAACTTTTGAGGTGCACCACTCTCCTCGGAGCCAAAGCCCACCGAGGCCTCGCCACCACCCTGCTCGGGCGTGTAGTCAGGCAGGTTGTATGCCGAGGTGTAGCCCTGCTGCGCGCCGATATGCTCGACGATGTTCTCAACCTCGGGCGTATCGACAAAGGCACACTGTATGCGGATGGGCTCGCCACCACTCAAGAAGAGCATGTCGCCACGACCAATGAGCTGGTTAGCACCAGGCTGGTCGATAATCGTGCGCGAGTCGGTCATCTGCATAACGCGGAAGGCGATGCGCGCGGGGAAGTTGGCCTTGATACCACCCGTGATGACCTTGACATCGGGGCGCTGTGTAGCCACGATGAGGTGGATGCCGATGGCACGCGCCTTCTGTGCAAGACGCATAACGGGTGCCTCGACCTCCTTGGCGGTCATTATAAGGTCGGCAAACTCATCAATAATAACGACGATGTAGGGCAAGAAGCGGTGTCCATGCTCGGGGTTGAGCCTGCGTGCCACGAACTTCTCGTTATACTCGACAATATTCTTTGCGTGCGCCAACTTACACAACTCCAAGCGGTTTGCCATCTCGGTGCAGAGGGCGTTGAGTGTGTATACCGCCTTCTTGGGGTCGGTAACGATAGACTCATCCTCCGACTCCATCTTGGCAAGGAAGTGGCGCTCGAGCTTGTTGTATAGCGAGAACTCGACCATCTTGGGGTCGATGAGCACAAACTTAAGCTCTGCGGGGTGCTTGCGATAGAGGAGCGAGGTGATGATGGCATTCAAGCCAACTGACTTACCCTGACCCGTAGCACCCGCCACAAGCAAGTGCGGCATTTTGGCAAGGTCGAAGGTGTAGTTCTCGTTCTGAATGGTGCGACCGATGACCACGGGGAGCTCCGCCTTTGAGTTTTGGAACTCCTCGCTGCATATCGCCGAGCGCATAGATACCGTAAGCTTGGTCTGGTTGGGTACCTCGATACCCACCGTACCCTTGCCAGGCATAGGGGCGATGATACGCACACTTGCTGCCTTGAGGTTCTGCGCCAAGTCATCCTCCAAGCCCTGGATGCGCGAAATCTTTACACCAGGCTCCTGCACAATCTCGTAGAGCGTGACAGTAGGTCCTACAGTGGCGTGCATGCTGATGATGGGCACATGGAAGTGTAGGAGCGTCTCGCGTATGCGCTCCTTATTACGGAATGTCTCCTCGTCATCCACCACAGCCTTTGACTTATGGTCGACAAGCAGCGATGGCGTAGGTGGCTGGTAATTATAGAGGTCGCGCATGGGGTCGTAGAGCT